>JALYNE010000224.1 GCA_030773375.1 Pseudomonadota bacterium | reverse complement strand
GAGCGGCCGGCAAGCGGCCCCGCGAACAACTTTTCCCAGCCGTCGCGCGACATGGGGAGGTCGAGCCCCGTGTCGACGAGGGTAACTCCCTCCCCGTCGTCCAGCAGCCAGACGTTGATGTGCTTCAACGCGCCCGGCACCGGGAGGCGTGCCCATGTTACGCCCTCGGCGAGCGTCAAGGCCTCGCCCGCTTCCGGCGCACGCCGGCCAAGCGGATAGGTCAGGCCTTTGTGGCTGTAGGCCTGCCCATCGGCACGCTCGGCATCCGCCGGAGCCGCCTCAGCTCCTGAAGGGGTCGACAAAGCCCCGGTCACTGCCGGCGCCACGCTCTCCGGAAAGCTCGGCCGCGTGCGCAGCTTCGGCATCGCGGGCGTTGGCATCACGCTGCTTGCGGAGTTCCTCGATCAGCGCTTCGCGGTCGCCGGCGAGGCGGGTATCCTGCGGCGCCTCTTCGAGCCCCGCCGCCTTCGCGGCCTTGGCAACCACGCCGTCGAGCTCGCGCTGCGAGCAGAGGCCGAGCGTCACCGGATCCTTGGGCTGGATGTTGGCGATGTTCCAGTGGGTGCGGTCGCGGATGGCGGCAATCGTCGTCCGAGTGGTGCCGATCAGGCGCGAAATCTGCCCGTCCGAAACCTCGGGATGGTTGCGAATGATCCAGGCAATCCCGTCGGGCTTGTCCTGACGCTTCGAGACGGGCGTGTAACGCGGCCCCTTGGTCCGAGTCGCTTTGTCCGGCTCCTTGTGCATCCTCAGGCGGTAGGAAGGATCGGCCTGACCCTGGTCGATCTCCTCCTGCGTCAGCTCGCCCGCGCGGATCGGATCACGCCCGGTGAGCTTGGTCGCAGCAGTATCGTCGGCAATCGCCTGCACCTCGAGAATGTGCAAGCCGCAGAAATCGGCAATCTGTTCGAAGGTGAGCGCGGTATTGTCCACCAGCCAGGAAGCCGTGGCGTGGGGCATGAGCGGCTGTGCCACTGTGGTCCTCCGGATAAAATAAGGGCCGCCCCTTCACGGAGCGGCCGAGGCATTGGACGCCGACTTAGAGCATCGGGCCAAGAAGTGGAACCGGTTTTCGGCAAAATCGATGCGGCAGCCGAAAATCGGGATTGCGCGGCGGCAGCCACAAGGGCCGGCGCCTCCCCCCGCGCTGGGACGCTTCGAGGCAAGCGGCCGGCTGCTCGCGCAAACCCGCACAACAGGCGCAGATGACAGGGCCCGCAGTCCGTCTCGCGGACCGCGGGCCGTGCTTTCATTTGAGAGTGGTTACGTCGATCCCGTCGGCCAGCCAATCTGCTTTGGTTCTGCATTGCCGTTGTGGGATCCGTGTGGCCGTCGACGGCTCGACGGTGAGGCAATACCTCACCTTGGACGGGCTTACCTTGGCCTTCTCCTCGGAGGCCGAACCCGCACCGGCTGCGCCGGCCGTATCGGCCGCGCCGGCTGCGGTCCCGCGCGCTAGGGCGGGAGGAGCCAAAGCAATCATCGCTGCCGCCGAGGCCGTCAGTGAAATCGTCTTCAGATATCTGACCATGGAAATTCCCCTTGTCCCGCCCCTCGCCACAGATGCGCACGGCAGCTCGCGGGAGCGGCTTTTTCGTCACAAGCTGCGTGCCACTGTGTTGCTGCATTAATCGTGCCAGACAGGTGGCCCACTAGAAATCAATGACTTGCGGCCGTTCCGCAATCGAGCCGATACGCCGAAAAGCCCCATCGCTTGGCGCATCCCGCCAAACATTCGCATCCGCGTTCGATTTCGCCCAGCCGCTGTCCGAGTTCGGACGCCGGCGCAATCAAGCTCGATACAGCTCGCTGGCTGGGCTCCTGCCGGGTCTGTCTTTATCGCACCAGCACGATCTTGCCGACATGCTCGCCGCTTTCCATCCGCCGGTGCGCTTCGGCGGCTTGCGGGAGCGGGAACAGCGAGTCGATGACGGGTCGGAGGCGGCCGCGATCGACGTCGGGCCACACGTTCCGCTCGATCTCCTGCGCGAGGAGCATCTTGAATTCGGGCGATCGCGCACGGAGCGTCGAGCCCGTCAGCATCAGCCGCTTGCGCATCACGTCCCATAGCGAAATTTCCGCCCTGGGCCCCCGCTGCACGGCGATGGAGACGTGCCGGCCCTCGTCGGCAAGGCAGGCGAGGTTGCGGGGAACGTAATCGCCGCCGATCATGTCGAGCACGATGTCGGCGCCGCGTCCGCCGGTGATCCGGCGCACCTCCTCCACGAAATCGCTTGCGCGGTAATTGATCGCGTGCGCGGCGCCGATCTCAAGTGCGCGCGCGCACTTGTCGTCGGAACCCGCCGTCACGATGACGGTGAGGTCGAACAGCGTCCCCAGCGCGATCGCCATGGTGCCGATCCCGCTGGTTCCGCCATGGACAAGCAATGTCTCCCCTTCGCGGGCATAAGCGCGCACGAAGAGGTTGCTCCACACGGTGAACAAGGTTTCGGGCATGGCGGCCGCTTCGGCCATGCTGATGGCCGGCGGTACGGGGAGGCACTGCGCGGCGGGAGCGGCGCAAAACTCGGCATAGCCGCCACCGGCCAGGAGCGCGCAAACGGGCGTTCCGATCAGGCTTTCGCCTACGCCCTCCCCCGCGGCTGCGACCGTGCCCGCCACTTCGAGGCCAAGGATCGTCGGCGCCCCCGGCGGCGGCGGATAAAGGCCCCGGCGCTGCATGATGTCGGGTCGGTTCACGCCCGCCGCGGCGACCTCGATAAGGACCTCGCCCGGCCCCGGACGAGGCACCGGCCGCTCGACCGGCTTCAGCACTTCGGGCCCGCCGGGCTCATCGGGATCGATTGCGATCATGGTGGCCGGAAGAGTGTTCATTCGGTCACGCTGCCCCGCCGATGCGATAAGAAGGTGCTCGCCTTGTTGACACAAGCGCGCGTCCGGTCAACGTTCCTCACATGGACTGGGACGAACTGCTTCCGAGCAAGCCGGACGATCCACTGACGCAGCTGACGCGGCAGGATCTCGACCCGTTTTCGGTCGAAGAACTGAGCGCCCGGATCGCCATTCTCGAGGCCGAAATCGCCCGAGCGAAGGCCAAGATCGACGCGGCGGTTCAGTTCCGATCGAGCGCCGACGCGATATTCAAAAAATGAATGAACCGGCTCAAACGAGCGGAGTTATTTTCCCCGTCAGACCCGACACCTGCTTGATGAAGCGCCGAGGCGGCACGACATTAGGCTCAAGTCGCCCGCGGCTTTCCGCGGGCACGTAGGAGTAAGAAATGCCGTCATTCGCCCGCGAGTTAGAACAAACGCTTCACACGGCGCTCGCCGAAGCGAGCGGCCGCCGGCACGAATATGCGACGCTTGAACATCTGCTGCTTGCGCTCACGCAGGACGCCCATGCGTCGAAGGTGATGCAGGCCTGCGGCGTCGACTTGAAAGAGCTTCGTGAGGCCGTTCGCGCCTATCTCGACACCGAACTTGAAGCCCTGAAGGTCGAAGGCGAGACCGATCCTTCACCGACCAGCGGCTTCCAGCGCGTGGTTCAACGCGCGATCCTTCACGTCCAGTCGTCGGGCCGCGACGAAGTGACTGGGGCGAACGTCCTTGTTGCGCTCTTCTCCGAGCGCGAAAGCTATGCCGTCTACTTCCTCCAGCAGCAGGATATGAGCCGCCTGGATGCGGTGAGCTATATCAGCCACGGGGTCGGCAAGGGCGAGACTTCGGCCGAGCCGCCGGAGGTCAAGGGAACCGAAGAACTCAAGCAGGAAGAAGGGAAGAAGAAGAGCGAGTCTGCCCTGAAGCAGTTCACCATCAATCTGAACGAGAAGGCGCTGAACGGCCGCGTCGATCCGCTGATCGGCCGTGGGCCGGAAGTCGATCGGACGGTGCAGATCCTGTGCCGCCGCTCCAAGAACAACCCGCTCTACGTGGGCGATCCGGGGGTCGGCAAGACGGCCATCGCGGAAGGTCTCGCGCGCAAGATCGTCGAGGGCGATGTTCCCGACGTGCTGAAGGAAGCGGTGATCTACTCGCTCGACATGGGCGCCTTGCTCGCCGGAACGCGTTACCGGGGCGATTTCGAGGAACGGCTGAAGGCGGTCGTCACCGAGCTCGAGAAGATGCCGCACGCCATCCTCTTCATCGACGAGATCCACACGGTGATCGGCGCCGGCGCGACCAGCGGCGGTGCAATGGATGCTTCGAACCTGCTGAAGCCGGCTTTGTCCGGCGGCACGATCCGCTGCATCGGCTCGACCACCTACAAGGAGTTCCGCAACCACTTCGAGAAGGATCGCGCCCTCCTCCGCCGGTTCCAGAAGATCGACGTCAACGAGCCGACGATCGAGGACACGGTGAAGATCCTGACGGGCCTGCGCTCCGCCTTCGAAGAGCATCACCACGTCAAGTATACGCCCGACGCGATCAAGGCGGCGGTCGAGCTTTCGGCGCGCTACATCAACGACCGCAAGCTGCCCGACAAGGCGATCGACGTGATCGATGAAGTCGGCGCGATGCAGATGCTGGTGCCCCCGTCCAAGCGGAAGAAGACGATCACGACCAAGGAAATCGAGGCGGTGATTTCCACCATGGCGCGGATCCCGGCCAAGAGCGTGTCGAGCGACGACAAAAAGGCGCTCGAGCATCTCGATCGGGACTTGAAGCGGGTCGTCTTCGGTCAGGATGCGGCGATCAACGTGCTTGCCTCGGCAATCAAGCTCAGCCGTGCCGGGCTTCGCGACCCGGACAAGCCGATCGGCAACTATCTCTTCTCCGGCCCGACCGGGGTCGGCAAGACGGAGGTTGCCCGGCAGCTCGCCTCGATCATGGGCATTCCGCTCCAGCGCTTCGACATGTCCGAATATATGGAGCGCCACTCGGTCAGCCGCCTCATCGGCGCGCCTCCGGGCTATGTCGGTTACGACCAAGGCGGTCTGCTGACGGACGCGGTCGACCAGCATCCCCACTCGGTGCTGCTGCTCGACGAGATCGAAAAGGCGCACCCGGACCTGTTCAACATCCTCCTCCAGGTGATGGACAACGGCAAGCTCACCGATCACCACGGCAAGACCGTCGACTTCCGCAACATCATCCTCATCATGACGACCAATGCCGGCGCAGCCGATATGGCGCGCGAGGGGATCGGCTTTGGCGCATCGACCCGCGAAGGCGAGGACGAGGAAGCCATCAAGCGGATGTTCACGCCCGAATTCCGCAACCGTCTCGATGCCATCGTTCCGTTCGGCTACCTGCCGCCGGAAGTCGTCGCCCGGGTCGTGGACAAGTTCATCCTTCAACTCGAACTGCAGCTGGCGGATCGCAACGTCCACATCGACCTCGACGACGAGGCCAAGCAGTGGCTGACCGCGCGCGGCTACGATCGGCTCTACGGCGCACGCCCAATGGGCCGCCTCGTCCAGGAGAAGATCAAGCAGCCGCTGGCGGAAGAGCTGCTCTTCGGAAAGCTGGTGGATGGCGGCGAGGTCAAGGTCCGGATCAAGGACAATGCACCTTCGTTCGAGATCATCCCCGCCGCACCCAAGGCCGGCAAGAAGAAGGGCAAGAAAGCGGCGCAGGGACAGGCTGAGCAAGGACAGCCCGAGCAGGGCCAGCCCGAAGAACAGGCCTAATCGCGACATACGACCTTGAAGCCAAGGAGGCCCGCTTCGATGAGAAGCGGGCCTTTCTTTTGCCCGGACTCCCGCTCCCCCGCGAGCGGCGTTAGGCTGGCCTCCTATACAGGGAAGTACGACATGACCGAGACCCTCACCTTCTACACCAATCCGATGTCGCGGGGGCGGATCGTCCGCTGGATGCTGGAGGAGATTGGCGAGCCGTACGAGACGGTCCTCCTCGATTACGGCACCACCATGAAGGCACCCGAATATCTGGCGGTGAACCCGATGGGGAAAGTGCCTGCGCT
>JALYNE010000223.1 GCA_030773375.1 Pseudomonadota bacterium | reverse complement strand
AGATCGCCGAGACGAGGCTCAACGGGCGGCGGCTGGTCGTCCGCCGCGTCCGGACCCTCGATCGCCAAGGCGAGCTGCTGCCCTCCTGGGAGCTGTTTCCCTTCGCCACCAACCGCACCGACGCGCTTGCCGCCGTCGAGGCCGAACACCGCCAGCACGCCGTCGTCGAGCTCGCGATCCGCGACCTCAAAGACCAGGCGCTGCCGCACTTTCCGTCCGGCAAGTTGGTGATCACCGACAACGGTGGAGCGCGCGCCAGACGACTTCTGCGGCGAAACGCTCGCTCGGAGCGAGCACGGCCAGCAAACGCGTTGCAAGGACCCGGGGCTGTAGCCGTTCCGCGCCTGGCCTCCGGCGCTGACGCTGATCGCCCGTCGCGACGAGCGGTGCGGCGGGCGATCGGAAGGGAAGACCGGACTTCGGCTCGAATCTCTCGAGGTGCAGCCCGGTCGCCTACTCTATCGTTCGTTGCTCTTCGTCCTACTCGCACTCGTCGGTCTGTTACTCGTCACCGCGGCGGGCGCAGTCGCTTGGGACGGTGAACGGCGTTCGTGGGACGTGCAGACGTTTGCCTTACTCGTCAGCGGCATCGGCTACTTCGTTGCTCGGCTCGCCGGCGTGCGGAGAACTACCGCCGTTGAGACCGCCTTCGTCTCGTCGATCGGCGCGTCACTTTACGCCTCCCTAACCCAACCCGGCAACAAACCACTCATCACGTTCGTCATCGGCGCGTGCGTCGTCGCGTCCCTCGCTTGGCTCATGAGGCGTCTGGAATGGGCGTTCGCGGATGCACTGTCGTTCACACCCTCCCCCCATCCGACCCGCGTCCCAGTCAAGGCGACGACGCCCGTGTGGCCGAACTCGCCTGCGCCCAGCAGCCGGTCTTGCACGCGGGCACTATTGGCAGCCGCGATCGGCAGCGCGTTGGGCATTCTCCTCAGCCGGATCGTTGATCGTGCGCGTTAGGCACTTGGCGGACGCTCTCGATTAGTGCGAAACGGGCGAGCTGCGTCGCGCGCGCGGCTTGGGCGCCTGTGCTTGTGGCCCAGCGTCGAGACGACGACGATGAGACCCGTTAACCCTCGTCACTGCGTATTCGACTGCATCACGGCTGAAGGTCCCCTGGATGAAACGCCTGAAGCGCGAGCCACGCGAGAGTTTCGATGCTGATCGATTGTGCTCGCAAGAGGACGGGCGGCGACTTCGGGTCGGTGCTCGCCTAGTGCTCAGCGAAGTTCCGTCCTGGGTCGAGAAGCGCCGTCCCTCGAACGAGACGGCTCCACCGTGCGATGCTTGTACCCATACAACCGGTCGCTGTCGCCTCCATGCGCGGCGGGGGTGGGCTGACACGGCGGTATCAACAGCAGTGCCGATCATTGCCGCCACTCGGCCCGACCGGCCGGGCAGCCCGGCGCAGTATGCCCTCGCTGTGCGCGGCCTCTGAGGCCGGCGCGTTAACTTGCGCGGGCACCTGTGACCGCGGAAGAGGAGGCGTCGGCGTGGGCAGACGCGGACGGCAACGCAGCGCACGGCAACAAGAGCGCCATAGGCTTCTCGAGCAGCGCTGGTTTCAGGGTGGCGCACTGATCCTCGCCGCACTCGCCATTATCGTTCCCCTGGCCGTCGGCTCCCGCGGTAGCCCACCCGCTTCGTCTCCCAGGATTCCGTCCGCGAAGATCGAGACGCCGAAGGGCGTCGGCAACTCGGTGCTGCCGACGCCGGTCAGCGACCTCTCGAGTCCGCCGCGGTACGAGCCGGAGCCGGAGGACGCACCGGAGCTCCACTGCGATGTGTGGCAGCGGTGGCTCGAGCAGCAACGCGCGGCGAACTGGGCGGCCCCCTGGCTGAAAGTGTCCGCGCCGCCGCAGGCGCCAGCGTCTATAACAGCCGTCCGCGTTCAAATCTACCGGACCGAAGAACCGCAAGGCGTGACGTCCGTTATGTGCGATCACGGGGCCGGCGGCCTCGTCGACAACTCGCTGCGGCTACGGCTCGACCGGCCGCGCAGGTCGCCGGTCTTGTTCAGCCACGAGGGGTCGCGACGCGTTGGCACGATGCCCGGCGCCGTGTTCCGGGTCGGCCGAGGCGACAGCGAATACCTATGGCTGCTGCCGCAAGGCCGCTTCGGCGTCTTCTACGAGTGGGGCGTCAAGGTCGACGTGGTCGTGGACCGGCGCACACGCACTGACGTATACGGGACACAGGAGAAGCCGTTCAGGACCTGGGTCGGCAAGACGCCCACCCCCGTTGATTTCGACCTCGGAACGCGCGCGTGGGGGCCGCTTGATCGGTAGCACCTCGAGCCGGTCTCGGTGACGTGCGAACGGAACGCCATGCGGCGTACGCCCGCGAAGCACGGTGGATGGATCTCGCGGCCGCCTGCACCGGCGCGCTCCGGCGCGGGACGAGCGAAACGCACTCAGGGCGTCCGCTGCGGCCCGCGGACCAGCGCGTTCACTTGTTCATGGGCTCGCTGACACCGCTCCGTTTCCCGCGAAGCGCAAGTTAGAGCGCTTAGCTCGCCTAGCGAATCGTGCCAAACAGCTCCCGAAGGTCAGGCTGCCAGTTCCGTAGGAATTGCGCGAAGGCGCGGCTCGCCTCGGCCGAGATCATGCACGCCTGACTAACAGACGCGCTAGCGGACGTGTCCTCCCGGTGGCTGGAAGCTTCTGAGGCCCGCTCAAAATCCCTGAGTGGGAGTCCGGCCAGATAGATGAACCCGAGTACCTCGTAGCCGAGCGCTTGAGCACTAAGAGGTCGAAGTGGAGCTAAGTCGTGCGCCCAGGGCAGGTCGGCGGCATGTCTGTCGATTGTCCGCGCTGTTGACTCCAATCGCCTCGTCGCGTGCCCGGCACGGTGAGCAGTGCCTCGCGCGAGTTCCCGCGTCTCAACAAGTCGTTCGTTCGCAAGTCGATCTTCGTGAGCTTGGGCGGCGCCTTGGGCGCGCTCGAATGATCGCAGCATCGCCCGAACCCATCCTGTCGCCTCAGCTAAGGTGACAGCGAGTCGGGCGAGGTCGGCCTGCAGGGCGCCAGGCGGGAAGTGGGACACCTGCAGCGGGATCCGCCTTACTACGGCTGCACGGTCGTAGTTAGGATCCGCTGGATCGTTTCCAAATTCGTTTGCAGCCCAAGCGTACACGCCAGCAAGAGCTGCGGCGAGCCCCAAAGGTCCAGCAAGCGAGGTGTCAGTGCTGGCCGCGACAGAGCTCGCCACACCTAACGAGGCTGCAGCAGCGCCGGAGCTGAACGCAAGGCGCCGCGCGCGATGCCGCCCCTCCGGCGGCAGCTGTGACATTCGGCGCACTCTACATTCGGCGCAGAGAGAGGAGGCGGTGCGTCAAGACGTACAGATTGGGGAGCTCTCGCTTTCTCGTGGAGGGGGAAGCGCAGCCGCCGGAATTTGGCCGGCCAAAGCGTCGCTGTCGAAGACAGCCCGCTCAAGGTGGCGCTCGTAAGCGAGCTGCCGTCGCGACGCGCGCACAACCGGCTGCGAGGGGTGGCCCGTCGCGCTGAAAGCGCTGCCCACGGCGCGTCCGATGCTCTGTAGTCACCAAACTTGTTGCCTGTGTGCCAGGGCGCGGACGCTACGGCCGACACGCTTGCCGTCTCCTCGGCGGTCGCGATCCCCGCGACGACGTGGGCCGCACCCTTGCTCTTCGCCTCAGGGCTGGCTAGGCCGCCGCACCCTGATGGTCCGCAGCGCGGTAGCCCGGGGAACCGTTGACATCAACCTTCTCGATGTCCCCGGCCTGCGCGAGCTTTGCCAGCGTCGAGTACACGATCGGCTTGGCGATCCCCGTGCTTTGGGCGACCTCAGCCGCCCCGACCCCAGGGCGCTCACCAACCACGCGGAGAACCTTGCTCCGATTCTCCCCACGCTTTGCGCGCGGAGCGGAAGCGGAAGAAGCCGGCGTCTGGCGCTTGGGACCCTGAGACTCCCCGGCTATGGCCACCAGCGCACCATCAAGACGGGCAAGCTCGTCGCGCAGCTGCTGCGTTTCGCGACGGTACGCCTCCTCGCGCTCGGCGAGCGCAACGCGCACTTGCTCGGCGCGCGCCTGAATGTCCCTCGCAACCTGCTCAATCGTCGTCGCCATCATCACCTGTGCTGGTCGGGGCTAGCAAACTAGTTAGACCAAAAGCAACTGGCAGCCGCGGCGAGCACTGCCGCCGCCGCCCGCGCCAAAGTATAGTAACCCTCCGGAACGACGCCCGGTCAGGGGCAGCAAGCTGAGGGTTCCGATCGGTGGAACCACGCCCCGCCCACCGCGCTTGTGTCAAGCCCCGCAGCTTGAGACCCACTCCGCGGGTGTAAGTTCTCCCCTCGCTCCAGGGCGCCAAGATCGTCCAACGCAGATTTTGGACCGTCAGCCGACAGACCTTACGAGCGATCGTGTGCACTGGCCGGCAAGATTGGCGGTCACGCTGCCCTGGCGGACGGCGGGCAGCACGTGCCGCTTGTCGTCAACAGCCCTAGCGAGGACCGCGATGGCGGCAATGCTGCGTCGGACAAAGAGGGGGAGCCCGCTTCGACCCCTGCGTCGGCCGCGCCGCGGCGTGGAGGCGGCCTCCGGTCACGCAAGCGGTAGTCCGCCAGGAGCCGCTGACGCGCGTTGGCCGGTGGGCGAGGGCTGTGCTTACCACTAGGCTGCCGCTGAACGAGTATGGGTGACGCACGGGCCAGAGCCCGCCAGTACTTCCGAGTTAAGACTGAGCAACTCCGCGCTGCTTCGGCTCTGCCTTCGGCCGAGCATGCCGGACTAGCCGGCGGCCATCGTGAAGAGCTGCAACGGATCTACCTCAGAAAGATCCTCCCGCAGCGGTACGAAATTGGGCGCGGCATGGTCTACGGGATGATGCATCGCAGCCGAGAGGCAGACATCGTCATCTGGGACGCGCTCAACTACCCCAGCCTGCCGATGCTTGACCATTCATTCTTCTTCGCCGAGTCCGTGCGCGCCATTGTGGAGTCAAAGAGTCGGTGGAGCTCCGACGCCTTCGCCGACGTGCTGCGAAAGTCCCAAGCGGTCCGCGATGTCGTGCCCTACCCCGGACCTAACCTCGATGACACAGTGGCGATGTTGCAGCTAGAGGTTGCATCCCTCCGTGCCGGGCGCGACCACGACGGGTTTCTGACGGCGAAGCCGCATATCGGAACAGCCGCCGTCTTCCTCGCGCGCGGCAGCCAAGCCTTGGTCAATGAGGGGTCCATTCCGAAGGAAGCGGTCGAGTGCGCGGATGATTGCTGGCCCGACCTCCTGCTGCTCCTGGAACCCGGTCGAGTGGTCGTGAAGGTCTACGCCGAAGACGGCGACCATTTGCGCTTCTATGACGTCGGCGACGACGCGTTGATGTTCTTCACGCACGGCCTGCTGGATCTGCTCACCGATCGGGTCGTGTCCACGGAAGCGCCGTTCTACTTCACCGCTTACGCATCCGAGGCACTCGACACGGAGCCCTACATGGTTCTCCCGTTTCGACCGACACGTCCTTCTTTCGGCCGCCGGCCGCTCTGGCGGGGCAGCGCCCCCGAGTAGACCGCACCGCTCGAACGTCGATCGCTCAACTCGGCCCGCGTAGCGGCCGGTTCGCCGTCGCGGCGCTCGGTGCCGGACGAGATGCGAGCGTCGAAACGGCACGCGGACTGAGGACAGCTGCAGTCGCCGGCGCGCTCCGGCAGCAACGGCAACCCTGCCAGCCTCAGCGTCGCAACGGGAGGAGAAGCGATCGTGGCAGCTTTCGCTGCTGCCGCTCGCGCGAAGTGCTGAGCGCCCGGTTGCGTCCGGACACCTGATTAGACCCGTGGAGGTCGATGATGTCGGGAGTCATGGAGGCCGGGATGGGCGGCAGCGAGGGGCCGGGCTGCGGCGCGCCGGACGGTCGCCCGGAGGGCGAC
>JALYNE010000222.1 GCA_030773375.1 Pseudomonadota bacterium | reverse complement strand
ACGACGAGGAGCGCAGCTCGGGTGAGGTCCATGTTCGGGGCTCTTTTCGTGGTGCTGTGGTGCGGCCCTTATATGAATTCCGTGCACTTAGCAGCCGCAACCGGGCCGATCTCGTTCGGACGCAGATGCCGGTGACTTGCACGCTAACAGGGCTCGCTTGCTCGAACATGGCCCGATGCGCTTAAAAGCGTCGATGACGAATCGACGCCTCTTCGAGCTGGTGACGGATGACGGCTGTTCCATCAGCCCTTACGTTTGGCGCACCAAATACGGATTGGCACTGAAGCGCCTCGACTACCAAAGCTGTGCCGTAGGGTTCACCGACATCCCCGCGATCGGCTCCGGCGCCTTCAGCTCGGTGCCCGTCATTCAGGACGGGGAGCAATGGCTCGGCGACAGCTGGGCCATCGCGGCCTACCTGGACGAAGCATATTCGGATCGCCCAAAGCTTTTCTCATGCCGTGCTGAGCGGGCGATGGTGCTGTTTTTCGAAAAATGGCTCGCGAGCGAAGTCGTCTCGCAGCTGTTCCGCATCTGCGTGTTCGACATCCACAACCGCTTGCGGGCAGCAGATCGCGCTTACTTTCGAAGCACCCGCGAGGCGCGCCTGGGCCAGCCGCTGGAGGCTGCTCACGCCGAACGCGAGCGCTACCTGCCGGCCCTCAGGCAGCGGCTGCAGCCGATGCGGCTGGCCTTGCGGCAAAGCCACTTCCTGGGCGGAGATGCCCCGAATTACGCGGATTTCATCGCTGCCGGCGCGTTCATCTGGGCGGGAAGCGTGGCGACTTTGAAGCTGCTCGAAGCCGACGATCCGCTTTTGGAATGGCTGGGTCGCTGCCTGGATCTGTATGACGCGATCGGATCT
Source organism: Pseudomonadota bacterium (assembly GCA_030773375.1). Taxonomy (GTDB): domain Bacteria; phylum Pseudomonadota; class Alphaproteobacteria; order Sphingomonadales; family Sphingomonadaceae; genus Allosphingosinicella. Next base: position 5,036 of record JALYNE010000222.1, on the reverse strand, counting down.
TCGCTCTCGCTCCCGGGCTTGCGCCTCTAAGCTCCAGCCATTGAGGTACGCCCAGGCGCCGCTTGCACCCAGGCAGGCCCGTCATCTTCTTGATTTCACGAGCCGGGGTAACGACCTCCCAGGGGTCGACACGTTCCCCAGCCGAGATTGCGATGACCTTCCATTTCCCGTTCACGAACAGCTACGCGCGGCTCCCGGAGCGGTTCTACGCTCGGGTCGCGCCGACCGCCGCGACGGCGCCGAAGCTCATCCGGGTCAATCGTGGGCTGGCACTGGAGCTTGGGCTGGACCCGGACTGGCTGGCCACTCCGGAGGGGGTCGAGGTAATAACAGGCAAACGAGTGGCCGAGGGATCGGAGCCGATCGCAATGGCCTATGCCGGGCATCAATTCGGCAATTTCGTCCCGCAGCTCGGCGATGGGCGTGCCATTCTGCTCGGTGAGGTGATCGATCAGGCCGGCAAGCGGCGCGACATCCAGCTGAAGGGCTCCGGCCGAACCCCATATTCTCGCGGCGGCGACGGCAAGGCTGCGCTTGGCCCGGTGCTTCGGGAATATGTGGTGAGCGAGGCCATGGCTGCGCTCGGCATCCCGACCACCCGCGCGCTTGCCGCGGCTACCACCGGTGAGACGATCGTGCGCGACACCCTTCTGCCGGGTGCCGTTCTTGCCCGTGTGGCATCCAGCCACATCCGTGTCGGGACGTTTCAGTTCTTCGCAGCGCGTGGTGACACCGAAGGCGTTCGGCTTCTCGCCGACCATGTGATCGCCCGCCATTATCCGGATGCGGCCGCGGCCGAACGGCCATACCGAGCGCTTCTCGACGAAGTGATCGCCGCGCAGGCCGAACTCGTTGCACGCTGGCTGATGGTGGGCTTCATCCACGGCGTCATGAACACCGACAACATGTCGGTCGCCGGCGAGACGATCGATTACGGTCCGTGCGCCTTCATGGATGCTTACGATCCCGCCACCGTGTTCAGTTCGATCGATCGCCTCGGCCGTTATGCCTATGGCAACCAGCCGCAGATCGCGCTGTGGAACCTGACCCGCTTTGCCGAGACCGTGTTGCCGCTGCTGAACGAGGATCAGGAGCAGGCCATCGAGGAGGCGCAAGACGCGCTTTCGGCGTTCGCACCACCTTTTCAGCGGGCCTACCATGACGGGCTCCGCAGGAAATTAGGCCTGTTCACCGAGCGTGAGGAAGACGCCGCCTTGGCAGGCGGGCTGCTCTCAGCCATGGCTCAGAACCAAGTGGACTTCACATTGCTCTTCCGCCGCTTGGCAGACGCTCAGGTCGAAGGCGAGGGAGATGACGCGCTGCGTGCGCTGTTCGTCGACCCCTCCGCCTACGACGCCTGGGTTCATGGCTGGCGAGCGCGCATCGCGGCAGAGCCCCAGGACGTCGCCACCCGGCGAGCGGCCATGCGCGCCGTCAATCCGGCTTACATTCCGCGCAATCATCGCGTCGAAGCGATGATCGAAGCGGCGGTTGAGCAGCAGGACTTTGCGCCGTTCGAAGAGCTCCTGTCGGTGCTCTCGCGCCCGTTCGACGATCAACCGGAATTTGCCCGCTACGCGCAGCCGCCCGCAGAAGAGGAACGCGTGCTCGCCACTTTCTGCGGCACCTGAGGGGAAGCCGACGACGGGCTAGGCGAAATTTCCGTCGAACGGCTCACCTTCTTTTTCCGTCAACCCCCTGCGCGCTCGGATATCTCCGCCGCCTTTTGCGCATCTTGCGCGTTCGCCCCTCATGCGCGTTTTCTTGGATTTCGAAGCCTCTTCGCTGGGCAAGAAAGGCTTTCCCATCGAGGTAGGCTGGGTGTTCGAAGACGGCAGGGCCGAAAGCCACCTCATCAAACCGGCCCCCGAATGGACGGAATGGGACGAGGAAGCAGAGGCGGTGCACGGCATCAGCCGAACCATCCTGGATGCGCGCGGCACGCCCCATGATCTTGTGGCGCACCGGATGCTGGAGGTCTTGTCGCCACATATACTCTACGCAAGCGCCCCGTCCTGGGACGGAAAGTGGCTAAGCGCCTTGCTCCGTGCAGCCGGGCTGCCGCGGCACGCCTTGAGACTGCGGGACACGGAAGAGGCGCAGTGCGAGGTTGCGGCTGAGGTGCTTGGTTCTGTGGTTCCGCCCGAGGCCCTTGCCGGCATGGTGGCCGAAATCATGCAGGCGGCCCGCGGCAACGGCGATCGCCACCCGGCTCCCCACCGCGCGCTCGCCGACGCTGAACGGGAACGGCAGATGTGGCTTGATGTCAGGCGCATGGCCGAGAATATGAAAGCGGAACGGCTGGGTCTGAGTTGACGGCGGAACAGCATCGCGTCGTCCGGCCGAGTGAGGCAGCTGCTGCGGAGCAATGCGATTGGATACAAACGCTGTCTTGATCCTTCGGCGCACCCAGGCCGTTTTTTTGGCAAGAAGGTGCTACTGCTCAAGGGAAAAGTTCGTTAAGGCCCGATTCGCCGAAGCGGTGCTTGCACCTGTGACTCGGCGCGGGCGGGATCCCAAACGGGAGTTTCATCCCCTCTTAGTGACGAGGGTCCCGCCCGTTTTAACCACCGGAGCCAGCAATGGAGCCCAGTTTGATCGTGCCGGAGCGGAGTGTGGAAGAAGCTGCCGTTGAACGCAGTGGCGCCGAAATCCTGATCGAAGCCTTGAGTGACCTCGGGGTGGAGTTCGTATTCGGCTACCCGGGCGGTGCCGTTCTCCCGATCTACGATGCGCTCTTCCGCCAGAGCGGCATTCGCCACGTCCTCGTTCGTCAGGAAGGGGGGGCGGTGCACGCCGCGGAGGGCTATGCGCGCTCGACCGGAAAGCCTGGCGTCGTGCTGGTTACCTCCGGCCCCGGTGCCACCAACGCGATAACCGGCATCGCCGACGCGCTGATGGACTCGATCCCCATCGTCGTGATCACGGGGCAGGTGCCAACTGCGCTGATCGGAACGGATGCATTCCAGGAGTGCGACACCGTCGGGATCACCCGGCACTGCTCGAAGCACAATTATCTGGTGAAGGATCCTGCCAGGCTTGGCGACATCATCCACGAAGCCTTTTACCTCGCGACGTCCGGCCGGCCCGGGCCGGTGGTCGTCGACCTGCCAAAGGACGTTCAGGTCGCCACTGCGGAATATCGGAGGCCCGGCGCCATTTCGCACAAGACCTATCGGCCGCAAGTGGAGCCGGACGCCGCTGCGATCGAGGCGGCGGTGGAGATGCTCGCCTCCTCCGAGCGCCCGATCCTCTACACTGGCGGCGGCATCATCAACGCCGGACCGGAGGCGACCCGTAGCTTGCGGGAACTGGCGGAACTCACCGGCGCACCGGTCACCTCGACCCTGATGGGGCTCGGCGCACTTCCCGCCTCTTCGCCGCAATGGCTCGGAATGCTGGGCATGCATGGCACTTACGAAGCCAACATGGCGATGAACCGAGCCGATCTTATCCTGTGCGTTGGCGCGCGGTTCGACGACCGGGTCACTGGCCGGCTGGATGCCTTTTCGCCCGAGTCCAAGAAGATCCACATCGACATCGACCGATCGTCGATCAACAAGAATGTCCGTGTTCACCTCCCGATCGTCGCCGATGCCGGACGTGCGCTTGCCCGGATGGTGGAGCTTTGGCGCGCGCGCCAACACCATGCCCCCGACACTCGGGATTGGTGGGCCAGGATCACGGGCTGGCGCGCGCGCAATTCGCTCGACTTCCCCCCATCCACTTCTGAGATCATGCCGCAGCATGCCATTCGCCGGCTGTGGGAAGCGACAAAGCATCGCAGCCCGATCATCTCCACCGAAGTGGGCCAGCATCAGATGTGGGCGGCCCAGCATTTCGGCTTTGACGATCCGAACAAGTGGCTCACCTCCGGCGGCCTCGGCACGATGGGCTACGGGCTTCCCGCTGCCATTGGAGCTCAGCTCGGAAATCCGGACGCGCTGGTGATCGACATTGCAGGCGAGGCGTCGATCCTGATGAACATCCAGGAGATGTCGACTGCCGTGCAGTATCGGCTGCCGGTCAAGGTCTTCATCCTCAACAATGAATATATGGGCATGGTCCGCCAGTGGCAGGAGCTGACCTATGCGAGCCGCTATTCGGAAAGCTACAGCCAAGCGCTCCCCGATTTCGTGAAGCTCGCCGAAGCCTATGGCTGGAAGGGCCTCCGCGTCGATAAGCCCGGTGAACTCGACGCCGGCATCGAGGCCATGCTTGCGCATGACGGCCCGGTAATGGTCGATTGCAGAGTCGCGAAGCTCGCCAACTGCTTCCCGATGATCCCGTCCGGGGCTGCCCACACGGAGATGATCCTCCAGGCGAATGAAGTGTCGGGCGAAATGGATGATGAAGCAAAGGCGCTTGTCTGATGCGACTCAAGACTGAAGCGACCGAGCGTCACACGCTTTCGGTCCTGGTCGACAATGAAGCCGGCATCCTCGCGCGCATTGCCGGTCTGTTCTCCGCACGCGGCTACAACATCGAGAGCCTCACCGTGGCCGACGTCAGCCACGATCTGGCGGTGAGCCGGATCACCATCGTTACGTCCGGTTCTGCCCACGTGATGGAGCAGATCCTGGCGCAACTGGAGCGGCTGGTGCCGGTGCATAAGGTTACGGACCTGACGTCGCTTGGTCCGCACGTCGAGCGCGAACTTGCGCTCGTGAAGGTGGCAGGGACGGGCGAGCATCGGATCGAGGCGATGCGGCTTGCCGACATCTACCGCGCACGCGTTCTTGATGCGACCACGGGCAGCTTCGTGTTCGAGCTGACGGGCAGCACGGAGAAGATCAATACCTTCATCGACCTCATGCGCGAGGTCGGCCTCGTCGAAGTTGCACGAACCGGTGTCGTTGCAATCGCCCGCGGCAGGGAAGCCGCGTAATCTTGTTCATGAAATGCCCAGGGGAGCTGAATATGCGTGTTTTTTACGATCGCGACGCCGATCAGGATCTGATCAAAAGCAAAAAGGTCGCGATCGTCGGCTACGGAAGCCAAGGCCATGCTCATGCCCAGAACTTGAGGGATTCCGG
>JALYNE010000221.1 GCA_030773375.1 Pseudomonadota bacterium | reverse complement strand
CGGAAGTCGACGCTGTCGTCAACAAGGTAGACATTTCCATCTCCGCTTATTCGGAGCGAACTTCGCAGCGGCGGATGGAAGGCACTTTGGGCGCTCGCGTGGCCGTGCGGCACAAGCCCCACGGCGTGCTCGCGGTGCTCGGCCCTTACAATTTTCCCGCGCACCTCCCGAACGGGCACATCGTCCCTGCGCTCATCGCCGGCAATGCCGTGGTGTTCAAACCATCGGAGAAAACACCGGCCACCGGCGAATATCTTGTGAAGCTGTTCCACGAAGCGGGCGTTCCGGAGGGGGTCGTGCGCTGCTTGATCGGTGCGGCTGAAACCGGAAAGGCGCTCGCGGCCCATCGTGGCATAGATGGCCTCCTCTTCACCGGCTCGGCGAGGGCCGGAGCGGCGCTTCACCGCCAGTTCGCCGAAACCCCCGAAAAGATCCTGGCCCTTGAGATGGGCGGGAACAATCCGCTCGTCGTCTGGGACACGCCCGACAGCTACGCCGCGGCGGTCATTGCGGTACAATCCGCCTATTTGAGCGCCGGGCAGCGCTGCACGGCGGCTCGTCGGCTGATCGTCAAGGACGGTGAGCATGAAGAGCTGATCGCCAACATCGGCAAAATCGTCGACCGGCTGATCATCGACCATCCGCACGCGACCCCGGCGCCGTTCATGGGGCCAGTCATCGACAATGTCGCTGCCGACCATCTCCAGGAATCCTTTCTGGACCTGATGATGAAGGGGGGGCGGCCGATCCGGCGGCTGGACCGACCGGACGATTCAAAGCCGTTCCTGACCCCGGCAGTGATCGACGTTACCACCATCGACAAGCGGCCGGATGCGGAGCTTTTCGGGCCCGTGTTGCAAGTGATCCGAGTGCCGGATTTCGACGCGGCGCTCGCAGAGGCCAACAACACGCGCTACGGCCTGGCTTCTTCGCTGATCGGCGGAAGCCCAGAGCTCTACGATCGCTTCTGGGCCAACATACGCGCAGGCGTGGTGAACTGGAACAAGCCGACCAACGGCGCGCCTTCGAACGCCCCCTTCGGCGGCGTTGGCCTGTCCGGCAACCACCGGCCGAGTGCATATTATGCCGCCGATTATTGCGCGTATCCGGTAACAAGTTCCGAAGCCGAGCAGGCGCGCGCCTCGATTGCCGTTGGTCTCAAGGATCCCTACGCGGCGAACGACCTGGAAGGATGATGTCTCCCGAAAAGGGGAGCAGGTGAAGCCGCAGCGTCCGCGCCAATGACGGAGAGGAACCGGCTGCCTGACCCGTGGCCGCGCCATGTCCCCTCAACTTTCCGTAAGACAAATCAGGAGTGGTCGGCACCGCCGACGCGCGCTCAAGGAGCGGCCAAGTCTTCCCGCCATGCTGCCAGGATGGCGGCTTCGCCACCCGCTATCCGACGGTCGTGCGACACGAAAAGCAGCCTTGTTGGGTCCGACCAGGCGGCCCTGAAGGCGGCATTCACATCCGCCAATCGCACCCGCGCCAAATAGGCGTCCGTTCCCGAAGCGGCTGCAGGCTCGGTGAAGACAATCCCTCGGCTCACTGCATCGATGATGGCGTCGGCGAGCGCCGAACTGGTCCGCGGTGCAGCATCCTGCGCAAGCGCGCCCCGGATCGCGGACAATTGTTCCTTTAGCTCGGCTTCGGAAAAGCCTTTCTCCTGGGCACGGCGCAGCTCCAGCTCCCCGCGCTTCAGCGCCCCGCGCCAATCCCGATCCCTCGCCGCCAGTTCGAGGCTCGCCACGCGCGCCGTGGCGAAGTGGTCGTAAACTGCGGCGCTTGCGCTGACGAAGGGCGCTCCGCCAGTTCTTGCGAGCCGCCTGTTCAGCATGTCGGTCCCGAGACGCTGAAGGAAATGCGTATCCCGGCGAGCCCCCCTGTCCGCTGCTTCTCCCAGCGGCTGCACCGATGCAATGGTGATGCTGGTGGGCGCCGCTCGATCGACGAACAAGCGAGCTTCAGTGTCGCGACGGGTGGGAATCGGTGGGGATCGACCGGCTTCTCGGGATTGAGCGACGGCCGGCCCCTGCCAGTCGCCGAAGTGCGCGATTACCTCCGCCTCGATCAATGTCGGATCGAAATCACCCACCAGCACCAAGGTCGCTCGCCTGGGGACGTAGTAAAGCTGGTAAAGCCGGCGCAATGCCGAAGGCGTTGCACGCCTGACACTCACTTGCGTTCCGGCAACAGGCCCGCGCCCGATCGGAGTGCCGGGAGCAAAAAAAGCATTTTGTGCCGCTGCCATGCGGTCACGCACTGCATCGCGCGCGCGGATCTCTTCGCCTACGCTTTTCTTCGCGCCTTTCACCCCACGGCGCGTGAACGAAAGCCGGCTCGAGACCTCGCGCATCAGCATGAGGGCCGCGTCTCGGGCGTTCCTGTCAGCCCTGGCCAAGTCCAAGCGGTAGACGGTCTCATCGAAGCTCGTGAAGGCATTGAAGTCGGAGGTGCGCTTCAGTCCCCGATGGGCGAGCATGAGCGGCAACGCTCGGTCGGGAATGTTCTGGGACCCGTGGAAGATCAAATGTTCGAGCAGGTGGATGAACCCCTGTTCGCGCTCGCCTTCAGCCGTCGCGCCAACGTCGAATCTAAGGCGCGCGGAAAGTCCCCCGGCGGGAGCTTCGTTCTTCATGAGCGCGTAGCGCATCCCATTGGGAAGGACGCCGAAGCGAACGCCCGGATGCGGTGGGAGATCGCTCCTGTCAAAGCCCCAAGCGCTTCGAACCCGCTGGACCGGCGCGGCTGACGGCTGCGCCTTGCCCTCTCCGATCGACGACGCCGGCAGGATCACAGCTGCGAGCATTGTTGCCAGCCTGGGCCCGAGCTGCATGTTCCTCCTCGCGAGAAACACACGAGAATAAAGAGGAATCGCGGTGGCGCAACCTTCCCGAGGGCAGCGAGTGCGCCTTGAAAAGCTTAGATCCCCGGCATGGGATGCGGGCAAGCTCGCTCACGAGACTGCCCACTCCACCAGTTTAGGTGTCTGAGGAGACTAGCCGCGTCAGCCCCCAGACTCGTTCCCGGTTGGATTGGACCGGGTCCAGTTTCCTCTTGTTTGCCGTGCTTTCCGAGCCGTCAGGTGATTCCACCTGACTGACAAGCACTCCAGGCAAGATGGATCCCTCGGCAGCCTCGTCGCCGCTTCTCGATCCTCAAGAGAGCCGTCAGCGCGTGTCCTTCGGTGCCGCTGCCAGCGCAAGTTGGATCCACACAAGGAGGCGCCGAATCATTTCCGGAGTTTGGGCCACAAGAGGTTAAATTTTTGGACATGATACCCGGCCAAACGTGTGTTCGAAATCGAACACCGGCGCCCGCACTCGCACACCCACGCAAGCTCGCGATGCTAAGGCTTGGGAATTCCTGCCATGGTTAGGCGAGCACGACGGGTGGGGAGCGCCTCCGCTTCTAGCCATTTCCAGGGTATTTGCCGGTTTGCGAGGTTTGGCACGCTCTCTGCAAGGCGGACCGCAAGCCGCCGGTCAGGCGGTTCGTTCAGGGAGATACAAGATGACCAACACCAGCTTTTCTCAAGTCCTCACGTTGACGTTCGCTGCGCTCATGACCAGCACCCTGTTCATCTCGGCTGCAATCGGGCCCGTCGCTCAGTTCATCTGATCTGTCGCTCTCGCTCTGCGGCCAAAGGAATATAGAGAAATTCTGAGATGAAGCTTGTCTTGTTCTGCTCGATCCTTGCCCTTTCGGCAGGTCTCTCGCCGGCTTACGCTCAGGAAGCTTCGCCGCCAGCCGGTGTCGAGGGCGCGAGGACCTTCACGCCAGCGGACTTCACCCGCTTCGCGCCGCGAAACGCACTCGACATGCTGCGCCAGGTGCCAGGCTTCGTCATCCGGCAGGCGCAGCAGGAGCGCGGGCTCGGCCAGGCAACCGAGAACGTGCTCCTCAACGGTAAGCGCCTCTCGGGCAAATCGAATGACGTGATCACCGAGCTCAGCCGCATTCCCGCGAGCAACGTCATCCGCATCGAGATCGTCGACGGCGCCACGCTCGATGTTCCGGGCTTGTCGGGTCAGGTCGCGAACGTGGTTGCGAAAGCGGCCGGCATAAGCGGCCAGTTCGCCTGGCGGCCCGAATTCAGGGCCTATTACACCGACCCCGTCTTCACCCGCGGGGACGTTTCCGTCAGCGGCAAAAAGGGTCCGATCGAATATACGCTCGGGCTGCAGAACCAAGGTGGGCAGGGCGGGGCCGGCGGGCCCACCTACATCTATGGTCCCGATTTCAGCTTCATCGAATTTCGCGACGACGTGTTCACCGCCGATTTCAACAATCCGCGGGTCAGCGGCCGCTTCTCCTTGGATGGGCCGGGGAGCTCGATCGGAACCCTTAACCTCTCCTATCAGCGGCAATATTTCGACTTCATCGAGCGGGGGGAGCGAACCGGCCCCGGCAGGGTGGACCGGGTTCGCGTGGTCACCGCGACGCAGCGGGGGTACGAATATGAGATGGGCGGCGATTATGAGTTCGCGCTCGGATCGGGGCGGCTGAAGCTGATCGGGCTTAACCGCTTCGAGCATGACCCCGGGTCGCAGACGGTGGTTACGCGCTTCGCCGACCGGTCGCCGGACGTCGGCAACCGCTTCGCGCGGATCGGCGACGAGAAGGAGCAGATCGCCCGCGCCGAATATCGCCTGAAGCGCGGAGGTGCCGACTGGCAGCTATCGGCCGAGGGCGCCTTCAACAGCCTCGACAACGTCTCCGAGCTGTTCGTCCTCCGGCCGGACGGCGCGTTCGAGGAAATCCCGCTGCCTGGCGGTACCGCGACGGTGAAGGAAGATCGCTACGAGGTGCTGGCGAGCTATGGCCGGCCTTTGTCGCCCAAGCTCAGCATGCAGCTCTCGGCCGGCGGAGAATATTCGCATCTGAGGCAGATCGGCGCCGACGGGCTCAGCCGGACCTTCTGGCGGCCCAAGGGGCTTCTCTCACTGGCGTGGAAGCCGATCCCCCGGCTCGATCTCAACCTGAGGCTGCAGCGTCGCGTGGGCCAGCTCAACTTCTTCGACTTCCTGGCTTCCGAAAACCTCCAGAACGAAAATCGCAATGCCGGCAACCCCGAGCTCGTGCCGCCGCAGAGCTGGGAGCTGGATGTGGAGGCGATCCGCAACCTCGGGCGCTACGGGACGACCAGCCTGAGGCTCTACGGGCGGCTGATCGACGACATCGTCGACGTCATCCCGATTGGCCTCACCGGCGAATCCCCAGGCAATATCGACCGCGCAACCATGTACGGCTTGGAATGGAAGAGCACGATCAATTTCGATCCGATGGGCTGGCGGGGCGCCAAGTTCGACCTCCGGGTTCAGGTGCAGGAAAGCAGTCTCAGGGACCCGCTCACCGGCGAGCGCCGCCCGATCAGCAACAGCCTGCTCCACGCGATCGATGCAAGCCTCAGGCACGACGTGCCGGACACCCCTTGGGCCTATGGCGGAAATCTGGGCTACCGGCTGGCAGCGCTCAATTATCGGCTGACCGAGGTCGGGCGGCAGTGGGAAGGCCCCGTCTTCGCCGGCGTGTTCGCCGAGCACAAGGATGTGCTTGGGCTCACCGTCAGGGGCTCGATCGGCAACGTCCTCGGCGGGACCAGCATGTGGGACCGAACCGTCTATGTCGGCCGCCGCACCGGACCGATCGCTTTCCGGGAGATCCGCGACCGCAGGATCGGGCCGATATTCTCGTTCGCGATCTCCGGAAAGTTCTAGCTAGCAGCACGACCCCTGGGCCGACGCGCAACTGACCTGCCATTCCCCCCTCTGCTCCGCCCGGTCCTCCCAAACATCGCGCTCGCGAGAAGTCCCGGGCGGCTTGGCCGACCGGGGACTCCCTAACCCGGATTTCTCATTGAGGTGGGGTGCATCGGGGCTCTGGGTGTGCCAAAGTTCTTTTGCGACAAAGTCTTAGCTGAACGCAGAGGAGCTCCCCGATGCAGACAGAGTGTAATCC
>JALYNE010000220.1 GCA_030773375.1 Pseudomonadota bacterium | reverse complement strand
TGTCGTTGCGGGTCAGCTCGTTCATTCCACTTCCTTCTGCATAAAGCGCCACGCCGACGAAAGCCGGTATGGTGTTGATACAATTCCGTTTCATAAGTGGGACGGCCTCGGCTGCCGTAGCAAACGCCAAGCCCGTCCCAGATACTAAAGCGCGGCTTGCCTAGAGCTTAACCACGTTGGCGACAGCCGCTTTGCGATCCCTGTCCCCGTACAAAGTCGCCATCGGTTCATCGCTCGCAACAGCCTTGAGGTCGGCCCCAAAGCCGTTGAAACGAGTGCGCATTGCACAGCCGTAAGCGCCCAGCATGCCGATCTCTATGTAATCGCCAGGACCGATATCGGCCGGCAGGTGGAACGGACCCACCATATGGTCGAGATCGTCGCAGGTTGGCCCATAGAAGCTGAACGGCATTTTCCTGGCCTCCGACCCGCCCGCACGGACGAGCTGCACTGGAAAGCGCCAGTCGATATGCGCAGCATCGAACAGCGCGCCGTAAGCGCCATCGTTGATGTAGAGTTCGTCGCCCCGGCGTTTTTCGACGCGGACCAGGAGGCTCGCATATTCGGCGCACAGCGCGCGGCCCGGTTCGCACCACAGCTCGGCCGAATAAGAGATCGGGAGGTTTTCGAAGCTGTTATGGATCACCTCGAAATAGGCTTGGAGCGGCGGCGGCTCCATCCCCGGATAGGTTGACGGAAAGCCTCCGCCGACATCGACGATGTCGACCATGACGGCCGCGCCGACGATGGCGGCGCGCACCCGCTCCATGGCTTCTGCGAACGCGGCCGGGGTCATTGCCTGGCTGCCCACATGGAAGCAGATGCCCAGCGCGTCCGCCGCCTGGCGAGCCGCGAACAGGAGTGCTTTCACTTCATGCGCTTCGGCGCCGAACTTCGAAGCGAGGCTCAGCTTCGAATGATGGGACGAAACCCGAATGCGGACGCAAAGGTTGAGATCCGCGGCGCCGTGGGTCGCGCGGACGATCTTCTCCAACTCGTCCATCGTGTCGAGCGAGAAGGTCCGTACGCCGTAGTCGAAATAAGCCTCTGCGATCGCTTCCTCGGCCTTGACGGGGTGCATGAAGCAAAGCGTCGCTTCGGGAAGCGTTTCTGCGACCAGGCGAACCTCGGCGATCGAGGCCACGTCGTAGTGGGTGATGCCGCTCTCCCAAAAAACCTTGAGCAGGTCGGGAGATGGGTTCGCCTTTACCGCATAGAGCGACCGGCCCGGAAACTTCTCGACGAAGAAGCGGGCCGCGCGCCGGGCGGCGTGCGGACGAACGAGCGTGACCGGCTGAACCGGGCGCAATTTCGCGAGGTCGGCACCACAGGCGATGCCGGTCGGGGACGAAGCTAGCCCCAGCGCGCTATGATGGCTGTGCAATTCAAGGGACCTCCAGAGGGTAGTGGACGACAAGGCAGCCTTGCGGTTTGGAAGTCCCCATGGGGCTGCGGGGCGGCATATATGGGCCTCGTCCCGCTATGTAAAGTGCTGCATTTTCCCCTGTAGCGCCAATGCGTTAGACGATGGAGACGGACTGCGTTGCGCGGCGGTTGGCACGCCGGACCGCTGGAGTCGGATGGGAAAAAGGGTCAGCCCGCCGAAGCGGCGCGCCTCACGTCGCCGCGCCTGGAGGCCGCCGTCGCCGCTTCCATTTCACGGGCCAGTTCCTCGACCTGAAGGGTCAGCGTGCGGATCTCGGCCGCACAGGCTTCGGCATCCTCTGCGGGGCGTTCCAGCGAGGCGGCATCCACCAGCCTGCTGAGCATGGCCGAGATGCCGGGGAGGATCGCTCCTTCTATGCGCTGCAGCGCTTCATCGAGCTGATGATCGGTCGCCATGATAAGAAAGTACGGCCGTCCGCTTAACCAGCCGTAAACAGGCGAGCGGGCTTGTCCGTCGTCACCTGCCGGGGCATGGCGCGGCGATGCAATCCGGCTTTGGTGCTCTCTTACTGTCGCTGATGATGATTGCCGCTTTTGTGCTCGGCGGAGGGGGCGTCGTGCTGATTGTCAAGCGAAGCGAATACAAGAAGGGCGTGCTGATGCTTGTCGCCGCCCTCGTATGTCTCGGCAACATCCTGATCTGGACGCTCTGAAGCTTAGACTCGTTCCCGTTTGGATTGAACCGGGAACGGGTCCAGTTTGCTTGTTTGCCGTGCTTTCCGAGCCGTCAGGTGATTCCACCTGACTGACAAGCACTCTAGCAGCCCGAAGGCCTCATTTGATCGGGCAGCTCGGATCCAGCCGGAAGTCTAGATAGGCATCAACGGCCTTCATCAGCTGCGGCATTTCATTGACGAAGAAATGGTTCGCGCCGGGGATGGCCGTGTGGTGGATGGTGATGTGGCGCTGGGTGCGGAGCTTGTCCACCAGCTTCTGCACCGCCCCGGCCGTCACCACTTCGTCTGCTTCGCCCTGGATGATGATCCCGGAGGACGGGCAGGGCGCGAGGAAGCTGAAATCGTACATGTTCGCGGGCGGTGCGATCGAAATGAAGCCGCGGACTTCCGGCCTTCGCATTAGAAGCTGCATTCCGATCCAGGCGCCGAAGCTGAACCCAGCGATCCAGGTGGATTCCGCCTCGGGGTGAACCTGTTGGACCCAATCGAGTGCCGATGCCGCGTCCGAAAGCTCGCCAACGCCGTTGTCGAAAATACCCTGGCTCTTGCCAACCCCTCGGAAGTTGAAGCGCAGGGTGGCAAAGCCCCGCCGCACGAACGTCTTGTAGAGTGCCTGCACGATCGCGTTGTTCATTGTGCCGCCACCGTGCGGGTGGGGGTGGAGGATGAGGGCAACCGGCGCGCGCGGGCGAGGTCCGGGACTGAAACGGCCTTCAAGACGGCCTTCCGGCCCTGGAAAAATGACTTCGGGCATTGCACCTGAGCTGGTCTAAAATAACAGAAAACTCACATGGACGATGCCACGTGGGAGCGGCTCCTATATAAGGCGGTGCGTCCGCTTAGCAATTGTCGGGATCCTGCCAGTGCCTGAAGCCCGCATCTACCTCGATCACGCCGCTACGACGCCGCTCCTCCCCGAGGCGCGCGCGGCGGTGGCCGAGGCATTCGCAAGCTGGCACAATCCAAGTTCGCCCCATGCCGAAGGGCGGGCTGCCAAAGCGGCGCTTGAAGATGCCCGCGCCCGGATCGCGGCAGCTTTGTCGTGGCATGGCAAGATCGTCTTCACTTCGGGCGCGAGCGAGGCGGTCGCAATCGCGCTCGGGCGCGCGCACGCGAGGGCTCGCTTCGTCTCCGCAGCCGAGCATGACGCGGTGCTGAGGGCCGCGCCCGATGCGGAGCGGCTCTCTTTGGACGAAGGCGGCATTGCCGACCTCTCGGCGGTCGCGGGGGACCGTCCGCTTGTGGCGGTTCAGCATGCCAATAATGAAACGGGCGTGATCCAGCCGCTCGACCGCCAGATCGATGAGGTGCGGGCAAAGGGCGGCGTCTTTCTCGCCGACTGCGCGCAGACTGCGGGCAAGCTCCCGTTGCCACAGGCCGACATGATCGCGATCTCCGCGCACAAGTTCGGCGGTCCTCCTGGCGTCGGCGCCCTCCTGGTCAGAGACTTTGCCCTTCTCGAGGCGGTGGGCGGGCAGGAGCAGGGCTATCGCGCGGGCACTGAAAACCTGCCCGGAATCCTGGGCATGGCCGCGGCCCTCGAAGCCGGCCGCGACTGGATGCGTGAAGCGCAGCGGCTTCGGGAGCGCCTCGATGCCGCCATTGTCGGCGCGGGCGGGGAGGTGGTGGCATGCCCGAGCGCGCGCATCGCCACGATCGCCGCCTATCGAATGCCGGGAGTGCCCTCGAACGTGCAGCTCATCCAGTTCGACATGGCCGGCTGCGCGGTCTCGGCAGGGAGCGCCTGCTCATCCGGAAGCTTGAAGTCGAGCCGCGTCCTCGCTGCGATGGGATGGGGTGAAGCAGCCTCCCAGGAGGTGGTGAGGGTCAGCTTCGGCCGCACCACAGTCGAGAGCGACATCGACCGCTTCGCCGAGCTCTGGGCCGGACTGGCCGCGAGGCGGCGCGCCGCATGATCTACCTCGACTATCAGGCCACGACGCCACTCGATCCGGACGCCGCGGCGGCAATGCGCCCGTGGATCGAGACCAGCTTCGGCAATCCCCACAGCCCTCACCGCATCGGCCGAGAAGCCGCCGCGGCGATCGAGGTCGCGCGCACGCATCTTCTTGGTGCGCTTGGGGAAGGAGGGGAGTTGGGCAAGGCCTATTTCACATCCGGCGCAACCGAAGCCGCCAACTGGGCGCTCAAGGGCGCGGCCGCTTGCCTTCCCCAACACCGTCGGCGGATCGTCGCCCTCGCCACCGAACATGCCTGCGTCCTCGACACGGTTCGCTGGCTTGGCCAGCAAGGTTTTGAAACCGACCTCATTCCCGTTCGCGGCGATGGCATCGTGGATCTCGAGCTGATCGAGAGCCGCGTGAACGACACGACTGGTCTGGTTGCGGTTATGCTCGTCAACAACGAGGTCGGGGTCATTCAGCCGGTCGAGGAGATCGGCCGGCGGGCAAGGCAACGGGGGGCACTCCTCTTCTGCGACGCCGTCCAGGGTTTCGGCCGCGTCCCCGTGCCGCTTCACGCCTGCGACATGATCGCCGTTTCGGCCCATAAGGTGCACGGGCCCAAAGGGATCGGCGCGCTCTGGGTTCGCGATGGAGTGGAGCTCGAGCCACTGCTCCACGGCGGCGGCCAGGAAGGCGGCATACGCTCCGGAACCTTGTCGCCGGCGCTGTGCGTCGGTTTCGGCGAAGCGGCCCGGCTGCTGAGGGAGCGCCGGGAGAGCGATCACTCCCATGTGGAGGCGCTCTGGCGAACCGCGCTGGCGACCCTTGGCGGCCACTGGATCCTGAACGGCTCCGCCGACAAGCGCTATCGCGGCAACCTCAACATCCGCAGCCGCGGCATCGACGCGGGACGCCTGATCTCCGAACTGCGTGGCATTGCCTTTTCCGCAGGTTCGGCCTGCGCGAGTGGTTCCGGCCGGCCCAGCCACGTGCTGTCGGCGCTCGGCCTTTCCGCAGCGGAGGCGCGCTCCAGCATTCGCATCGGTTTCGGCCGCTATACGAGCGAAGAAGAACTCGTGCAGGCCCTGACGATGATCGAGGATGCCGCCACGCGCCAACGGAGCTTCGCGGCATGATCCGCGTGCGCTTCATTTCCGCCGATGGGGCTGAAACGCGCGACGTCGACGCCCAGTCCGGCGAGCGCCTGCTCGAAGTAGCGCAGGCGGACGGGCAGCCGCTCGAAGGCACGTGCGAAGGCCAGATGGCCTGCTCCACCTGCCACGTCATCGTCGCAGCCGAAGACTTTGCCAAGCTCCCCCCGGCGAGCGAAGAGGAAGAAGACCTCCTCGACCTCGCCGCCCACGTCTCGCGCCATTCCCGTCTTGCCTGCCAGATTGTGCTCCGAGACGAATGGGAAACGCTGACCGTTCGGATGCCGGGTGCCCATCGCAACATGCAGGGGCGGTAGGCCGGAGCCCGGGTTGCTGCCCAGAGTTCCGGAACCTTGCGGGCAAGGGCAAGATGTCCCATATGCGCCGCGGGAGTCGGGCGGACGGCGCTCTCGCCAACCCGGTCAGGTCCGGAAGGAAGCAGCCGTAACGAGTTCAAGCTCCGGGTCGTCCCGGCTCCCACCCTGCCACAGCGTTCGTGCATGCCACGCTTACTGCCCTTATGCAGGGCAACGAGGCGGCTCGACTTCGCTCGACACGAACGGCTAGGCTTTTCCCTCGATGTCCGAATCCGCTGATTCTTTTGGCCTTGGCCTTGATGAACCGCCCCAGCCCGCACGGGCGCAGCCCTATCGCGTACTCGCGCGCAAATACCGGCCGCAAAGCTTTGGCGAGCTGATCGGCCAGGATGCCATGGTGCAGACCTTGGCGAACGCCATCCGCCGCGATCGGCTTGCGCACGCGTTCTTGCTCACCGGCGTCCGGGGGGTAGGGAAG
>JALYNE010000219.1 GCA_030773375.1 Pseudomonadota bacterium | reverse complement strand
TCGCCACATCGGACGAGCCGGCACTGATGCGTCGTCAGGCCGCCTGGACAACGCTGGCCGTTGCGGAGCATTTCCGGGATCAGGGGCTAAACGTCCTTTGCCTCATGGACTCCGTCACGCGCTTCGCGATGGCCCAGCGCGAGATCGGCCTCGCCAGCGGAGAACCGCCCGCAACCAAGGGTTACACCCCCACCGTCTTTGCCGAGCTGCCGCGCCTCCTCGAGCGGGCTGGCCCGGGTCTCCCCGGCCAGGGATCGATCACGGGCCTCTTCACCGTTCTTGTCGATGGCGACGATCACAACGAACCAGTGGCAGACGCCGTTCGTGGCATTTTGGACGGACACGTCGTGATCACGCGCCGGATCGCCGAGCGCGGCCGCTTTCCGGCTATCGATGTTTTGAAATCAGTGTCACGCACTCTCCCCCGCGCCCATTCGGACGAGGAGAATGCACTCCGCACCGAGGCGCGCCGCATTCTTTCCACTTATGGCGACATGGAGGAAATGATCCGCCTCGGCGCTTACAAGGACGGCTCACGCCCGGAGGTCGACGAAGCCATCCGGCTCGCGCCGCAGATCGAGACCCTGCTCAAGCAAGGCAAGGCCGACCAGAGCAGTGCCGTCGAAAGCTTCGAGGCACTCGCTTCCATCTTGGCGCCTTCGGAGCCGACTGAGGGTGAGGAATGAAAACGCCATATGACAGTGCGGTCCGGATTCGGGAGCGCGAAGCCGGCGAGGTGCGCCTTGCGATCAGCGACCAGAACAGCCGGCTGACCGAGGTTGAAGCCTCGCGCCGCACGATCGACTGCGCGCTTGCGCGGGAAACGGAAGTGGCTGCCGCCGATCCGATGCTGTCCACCTTTGGTTATCTCTCGCGAATGCAGGCGGAACGGGCTCGTTTGGACGAGCACCGGCGCGTCATCCAGCAGCGCCTCGACCGGCTTCGCGACGAGGCGGCCGCCACGTACGGATCGCTCCACGCAATCCAGACTGCCGCGGCGGGCTATCGCGAGGAGCAAGACCGCGCAGCGGCCAGCGCAGAGCAGGCGAGCATCGACGACTTGGCGAGTGCTGCCTTCATCAGGACGCGAAACCGACGCGCTAAAGGCGCCCGTCCCGCATGATCAATCGGATCGACCTCGCACGCGCGGCTCCCGAGCAAAAGGCCGGGCTCATCTATGCGCAAGCTCGAGCGGACCTGTCCAGCCGCCTCTGGCGCGCCGCCCTCGGCGACGCGGACGCAGGTTCACGTCCAGACCCGTTCGCCGGCGGGCTCAGTTCGGAGGGTGGACTCGAAGCTTTGCTGACGGTGCTTGCACGAGGCGAGGCAAGTGCAACAGCTGATCGTGCGCCCCAGAGCCCCCTCCCCTCGCCCGAGCCCTTGCAAGCCGTCCCGGACGAAGCTTCGGAGCGCGATGGGGCTTTGCCGCCGGAGCCTTCTTCCCCCGCGGTAGGCCTTGGTGCCAATCAGCGCCACCAGCCTGCCCTCGAGGCCGCCGCCCGGCGCACGGGAATTCCCGCAGCCGCCTTGAGCGCCATCGTCGATGCCGAAGCGGCCAAGCGCCCGGACGGGAGCTGGAAACTCTACTCCCGCAATCCTCGCTCCAGCGCGGCCGGCCTTGGCCAGTTCCTCAGCAGCACCTGGATCGGCGAAGCAGAACGTCCGGGAACCTGGCTCAATGCTACCGCTCATGACCGGGGCTGGCTCACGGAGGGCGGCAAGATTGCCAAAGGAGCGCGCTCCGAGCTGCTCTCGCTCCGCTATGATGCCGAAGCTTCGATCAACGCCACCGCCGATTATGCGCGCGCGAACCTCGACCGGCTGCGCAAGGCGGGCGTTGCCATCGGCGGCGACGTCAAAGGCACCGCGCAGGCGGCCTATCTCGGCCATCACCTCGGCGTTGGGGATGCGATCAAGTTCCTGAAAGGCGGCCTCGATCCATCCCGCGCCCGAACCCTTTTGAACGCTCAGGTCGGCTCTGCGAGCGCGAGCCGGCGCATCGCCCAAGCCGGCGACGCAGCGGGCGCTCACCGGACTTGGCTGCTCGACTATGTCGGCCGTCACATTCGCCCGACCAGGTTTGAAGCCTGACGCTGCTCCGGATCGGATCTTCCCGGCCCGCTCGTCGGACTAGGTAGTTTACCCTATGTTGGAAATTATCTCCTCTAAGCACCTGCCCCTGTAAATTTCTCCCATCGACGGAGTGGCGCCGGACGCCGCTTCTGAAAGTTCGGGGGAAGTTCATGTCGAAAACCACTGCGGCCTTGGAAGGGCTCGTCGCCAACGTGATTGCGAACCGTGCGGATGCGGGGGGGAAGCAAACGCCGCGGCAGCGACTCAACACCGATCGCTCGTTCGCCGCGATCCTGAAGCTGATCGCACCGCGAATCCGGCACTTCATCCGCCAATACGGGCTTGTGGCGCATTGGGAGGATGCCGAGCAGGCTTGCGCCATCGCCGTCCACCGCGCCATTGAAGCTTACGAGCCGGAAAAGGCGCAGTTCACCACCTTCGTGAACTGGCAGATCCGGGGCGAATTGCAGAGCCTCCGCTTCCGGTTGATGACCGACCAGCGTTCCTCCGCGAAAAAGGTGGAAGCAACCACCGTTTCGATCCATAGCATTTCGCAAGGCACCGGCGGCGAGGAAGGCTCGCTGGAGGCCTTGATGGAAGACGAAGATGCGCTCGCTCGTGTCGAAGCGGCCGCCTCGGATTACCTTGCCGAAGCGGCGACCCGAGCGCTCATCGATCAATATATCGAGCATCTCCGCAAGGTCGGCATCGAGCAACTGAAGAAGCGTCCCCGCGCCAAGCGCGCCATCGCCAACCAGCCCGCTCCCGCCGGCGAGATGGTGCCCTTCCGGCCGAGGCTCCGAGGGATTGACCCGGAGGAGCTCGAGAAGCTGGAGCAGAAACTTGCACGCAATCGGGAGATCGTGGAGCGCCGGGTGTTCGACGCTGCCACCCTGGACGAACTCAGTGCCGGCACGAGCCTGACCAAGGAACGGATCCGCCAGATCACCAAGCGCGCCGCAAAGAGCATTGGTGAGCTCGCCGCTGCAGATCCGCGATTTGCGATCATGGCGGAATATCGGAAGGCCGGGGTCGTCGCGGCCAAGCTTCCCAAGAAGCCAGCCAAGCGGATCGTCGTAAAGGAGCCGGCGCAGCTGCTTCCTGAGATGAACCTGCCGCACAACCAGCTCACCCGCCTCGTCGCAATCGGCTCGGTGAGTGCTCCGTGGTCTGAGGAGATGTCGGACGAACCCGCAACAGCGGATCTCGTTGCTGCTGAGGCAGCTCTCGATCACGCTCCAACGGATCGGCTTCACTGATCAGCGAGGCTCACCCAGCAGCTGAAGCCTCCATCTTTGCGCGCCAATGACAGCCTCGGTCACGGTTCTTTCTATAATGAAAGAGCCTGACCAGAGGACATTCTCTTGAACTCCAAATCCGCCGCCGCAGACGCCTCTAGCTCGATTGCACGGCCGGCGTCCCGGGCGGCGGAAACCGGGCTTCTGGAAGCGGCGGAGCAAGCTCTTGCCCCCGCGGCTTTTCTTCTGTCCCACTTCCACGCTCCGCTGCTCACGGTCTCGACACGGCGGAGCGGACGCTGCACGCGAACGCGGCTCGTTTTATGGTCGGACGATTTCAGCATCGGCGACGACATCGAACCGCGCGTTTCGGACAGTCAGCCGGTACGAGAGGCGCGGATCGCACTCCAGGGTCACGGATGCCGGCTTTATCGCGAACTCGCCCGCAGATGGCCGGCCAACGCGGTTCCTCCTGCCATCGGAGTGGTTACGGACGGCACCGGAATGGCAATCTCGTCCAGCCACCCTTCAGCGCTCTCGCGTTCCTGGCTCACCGAGCATCTCGCCAATCTCGCACCGGTGTGCGTGTTGATCCCTTTCCATTCGAATGGCCCGTGGGCGCTTCTCAGCCGCAGCAAGGGCGAACATCTCCTTAACTAGAGTGCTTTCAAGTCAGGTGGAAATCACCTGACGGCTCGGAAAGCACGGCAAACAAGGAAACTGGACCCGTTCCCGGTTCCATCCAACCGGGAACGAGTCTAGCCGCCAGCAGCCAGAAGCGGTGGACTGGTGCAGGTACGACCTCCAATCGGCACTCGTCACGATCATGGTCGATCCGCCTCTGTTGATGAGGCGGCTGAAAAATCGGGTCAGATGTGGCGCTGAGGTCCACCACCAAAGCGATTTCTGACCGCTGCATCACCCCAATTTCATTTCGCGGCCTTGCGATCGTCAGCCCCTCCTGCATCGTTCCCCTAAGCGCGTGCGGTACGCCCGGTGGCGGTTTCAAGAGGGCTTCGCTACGAGGCGGCGTTGAAGTTGCCCCTTGGCCGAAGGACCCGAGGATCATGCCTGCGATGAACTTGCCATCGGTGGCCGTCCCCACCCTTGCCATCAGGCGCGAGCATGGACGTTTCCCAATCCGGCGGATCTTCTGCGTTGGTCAGAACTATGCTGATCACGCTCGCGAAATGGGTGGGGACCCGGATCGGCAGGCGCCGTTCTTCTTCACCAAGCCCGCCGATTGCGTGGTCGAGCACGGCTCCGTGCTGCCATTTCCGTCGCGAACTGCGGATCTGCACCATGAGGTGGAACTGGTAGTCGCATTGGGCGGCGGCGGCACGGATATCAAGGCGCTTGATGCACCAGCGCTTGTCTTTGGCTACGCGGCTGGCATCGACCTTACCAGGAGAGACCTTCAAGTCGCCGCCAAGAAAGAGGGACGGCCGTGGGACATGGCGAAGGGCTTCGACCGATCCGCTCCCGTAGGGCCGCTTTCGCGTGGGAGTCCTCCAGCGAAGGCACGATAAGCCTCTCGGTCAATGGCGAGCTTCGCCAGTCCGGAGATCTCTCTCAGATGATCTGGAACGTCTCTGAAATCATCTCCATCCTCTCGACTTACGTTTCACTCGCTCCTGGAGATCTCATTTTCACCGGCACACCAGCGGGTGTCGGCGCTATCGAGCGAGGCGAGACCGTGCGCGCGTGCGTCGCGGGTGCCGAGCCGGTTGAAATCCGGATCGCGCAGGACTGACAGATTGCGATCACAGACCGCCAGTCTCGAATGGGCGGCAAGAAAGTGCGAACTCGCGGTTGACACCATCCCAGAACCCGCACAAATCCGCGCCGTGGCCCGATGGCGGAGTGGTTACGCAGAGGACTGCAAATCCTTGCACGCCGGTTCGATTCCGGCTCGGGCCTCCACTTCCTAAGCCGACAACAACTGGCACTGTCCCGCTGTCAGGGATGCCATAAGCTGTCGTTGACCCGGCATGGCCCTTCCGGACCTACTGACCCATCGCCGGCTTCGGCTCATTCAGCTGGTACGCTTCCATTTTGAGAAGCAGACGCCGAACTTGGCTCCGGGTAGCCAGCCGTTCTTCTTCTGCTGACCGCCCATGCCGCGAAGGTGGGGAGCACGAACAACGTCAGGATCGTGGACGTGGTTAGGCCGCCAATCACGACCGTCGCGAGCGGCTTTTGAACCTCCGCGCCTGCTCCGACCGCAATCGCCATGGGAACGAATCCGAGGATGGCTACAAGCGCGGTCGTAAGCACTGCCCGTAGACGGTCCACCGCACCTTCAACTGCCGCCTCCGTGGGCGACGCTCCCTCTGCCTCGTGCCGTTTGATGCTCTGCATTAGGACAAGACCGTTCAGGGTGGCCACGCCCGAGACCGCGATAAAGCCGACAGCCGCAGAAATTGAGAAGGGCATGCCCCGAAGCAGCAAGGTGAGCGCGCCGCCGACAAGGGCGAGCGGCACGCCCGCGAAAACCAGCGCAGCCTCAAGGGCGGATCCCATCGCAAGGAAGAGCAGAATGGCGATCAAGAGGAACACGACGGGCACGATGACCATCAGGCGCGCGCTTGCTCGCTCCAGGTTTTCGAATTGGCCTCCCCAGTCTGCCCAGTATCCTGCTGGGAGGCGTGCCTCGGCGGCGACGCGCCTCTGGGCT
>JALYNE010000218.1 GCA_030773375.1 Pseudomonadota bacterium | reverse complement strand
TACGATCCGGATTTGCTCATCCGATTCGTCCCGCACGTCATCCAGGATCGGCAACTTCTTTTCCGAAATCAGAGCCGCAATCTGCTCGATGAGCTTCGATTTCGGGACTTGAAACGGAATTTCAGTGATCACCGCCGCCCAGGTGCCGCGACCCTGGTCTTCCTGCTCCCAACGGGCACGGACCCGGAAGCTGCCGCGGCCGGTCGCGTAAGCGTTCCCAATCGCGGCGGCGCTGTCGACGATGACGCCTCCGGTCGGAAAGTCGGGCCCGGCGACGAAATCCATCAGCGCGCGATCCCCGGCTTCGGGATCCTCGATAAGGTGGCTCGCCGCATCGATGATCTCGGCCACATTGTGCGGCGGGATTGAGGTCGCCATGCCCACGGCAATTCCGCTTGCCCCATTGGCCAGGAGATTGGGGAACAATCCGGGAAAGACTTCCGGTTCTTCCTCCTCGCCGTTGTAGGTCGGACGGAATTCGACGGTGCCTTCGTCCAGCCCCGCCATGAGCTCGTTCGCGGCAGCGGTGAGCCGCGCCTCCGTATAGCGCATCGCGGCGGCATTATCGCCGTCGACGTTGCCGAAATTGCCTTGTCCGTCGACGAGCGGGTAGCGGAGCGAGAAGGTCTGCGCGAGCCGGACCATTGCGTCGTAAACGGATTGATCGCCGTGTGGATGGTATTTGCCGATGACGTCGCCGACGACGCGGGCGCACTTCTTGTAGCCGGCGGTCGGATCGAGCCGAAGCAGCCGCATCGCCCACAAGAGACGGCGGTGAACGGGCTTCAGCCCGTCGCGCACGTCCGGCAGCGAACGCGCGGTGATCGTTGAAAGCGCATAAACGAGATAACGCTGCGACAGCGCCTCGTCGAACGGCGCGTCGGCAATGTGATCGAAAGGGTCCTGAAGATCGGCCATCTAAGAGGGATAGCAGCCGGATCGTCCTGCTGCAAAGTTGATCAAGGATCCGTGGCCGATCCTGACTTGCCTGTTTTCGACTGCGCCGGCACCCAGCTCGTCATTTGCCGTCACGGATGGCGGTGGCTAATCCCTGGCTCCGAGGAGGCTGCCCCTTGCGACCGTTTTTATCCCTTGCCCTCGGCTTCGGCCTTGCCTTAGCGGCTTGCTCCGTGACCGAAAGCGCGCCTCCGCCCGCGGCCGCTGCGGCGCGCGAACAGCTGCTCGCCTGGCCGGACCTGCTCCAGCGGGAGCGACCGGCGGCAACGGCTACGATCCCTTACGGCGACAAACCCATGCAGATCGTCGACCTGTGGCTGCCGGACGGCAACGGGCCTCATCCGACGGTGCTGATGGTGCATGGGGGGTGCTGGCAGACGGACATCGCAGACCGCCGGATCATGAACTGGATCGCGGAGGATCTGAGACGACGGGGGATCGCCGTCTGGAACATCGACTATCGCGGGGTGGATCGCCAAGGCGGCGGTTACCCGGGTACCTTTCTGGACGCCGCCGCCGCGGCCGACGCGTTAAGGGTACACGCGCCCCGCCACAATCTCGACCTCTCGCCATTGGTCGCGATCGGCCATTCGGCCGGGGGGCATCTGGCGCTTTGGCTCGCCGGTCGATCGCGACTCCCGGATTCGAGCCCGCTCCGCACCGAGGCTCCGTTGCCGATCGACAACGTCGTCAGTCTGGGCGGCCTCCCCGATCTCGAGGAGGCAGCGCGTCCACCGGGAAGCGGCTGTGGAACCGAGGTGGTTGCCAGGCTTACCGGCGGGCACTTCGCCGACACCTCCGTCCCTCGGCTCGCGCCCATCGGCGTGCGTCAAGTGCTGATCAACGGCCGCCAAGACCGGATCATTCCCGTATCTTATGCGGCAAGCTACGCGGCCGCGATGCGGGCGGCCGGCGACAGCGTGAAGGTTCGAATGCTGGACCGCACCGGCCATGTCGAGCTGATCGCACCCGAGACCGCAGCCTGGGCGGCCGCGGTCGAGGAGATCGAGGGGGCGCTGAGGCGGAGGCGCCGCCAATGAGCCTTTCGCTCGAGGAAGCGCGCGCGCGCGACGTCGCCGATCCGCTCCGCACGCTCCGCGACCGCTTCTTGATCCCCGAAGGCCTCATCTATCTCGACGGCAACTCGCTGGGCGCGCTGCCGAGGGAGACGGTGAACAACCAGGAGGACGTTGTCCGCCGCCAGTGGGGGAGTTCGCTGATCCGCAGCTGGAACGACCATCGCTGGATCGATGCGCCGCAGCGCGTCGGCGCCATGATCGCCGGCCTGGTCGGCGCGAAGGCTCACGAAGTGATCGTCACCGACTCGGTGACGGTGAACCTCTTCAAGCTGATTACCGCGGCGGCGCGGCTTTCGCCTGACCGCCCGGTGCTGCTCTCGGAAGCCGGCAATTTCCACACCGACCTCCATGTTGCCGGCGGAGCAGTAGAAGCCGTTCCCAATATGCGCCTCGAAATCGTCGCGCGGGACAAGATCGAAGAGGCGATCGGGGCGGACACCAATCTCCTCCTCCTCACGCACATACACTATAAGAGCGGCGCTCGCTTCGACATGGGCCCGGTAACCGCCAGCGCCAGACAGGCGGGCGCGCGGACGATCTGGGACCTCAGCCACAGTGCGGGCGCGGTTCCGCTTGGGCTCAATGCAGAGGGCGTCGAGCTCGCCGTCGGCTGCGGATATAAATATCTGAACGGCGGCCCGGGGGCTCCAGCCTTCCTGTACGTTGCAGAGGACCTCCAGGAGGCGCTGGTCCCGATGCTTCGCGGCTGGATGGGCCATGCAGCGCCCTTTGCTTTTGCCGACGAATATGTCCCGGCACCCGGAATATCCCGTTTCCTTGCAGGCACCCCGCCGATCCTCAGCCTCACCGCGCTGGAAAGCGGCGTGCAATCCTTTCGCGACGTGGACATGGGCACCGTTTGGGCGAAGTCGGTTGCCCTGTTCGATCTGTTCGCGACCCTCGTCGACGAGCGCTGCGCCGGCCACGGGGTGCAATGCATCTCGCCCGCCGACCCGGAGCGGCGCGGCAGCCACATCTCGTTCCGCCACCCAAACGCGTTCCAAATCTGCCAGGCGCTGATCGAGGACGGGGTGATCGGCGACTTTCGAGCGCCAGACGTCCTCCGGTTCGGGATCACCCCACTCTATCTCCGGTACGAAGACATCTGGACCGCCGTCGACCGGCTCGCCCGAATCCTCGTCGACGAGCACTGGCGCGAGCCCCGCTTCGCCCTCCGCGGCAAGGTCACCTGAACGTCTACGACGGCGCGAGGCCTTCTTCCAGTCGCATTGCGCACCGGCTTGCGCTCGGTTATAGGCGCTCCTTTCCGCCCCGCCCGCGTGCTTCCAACGGACGCCGCGTCCGGGGCGGCCCTGTTTTCAGCCGGAGGCTTTCGCCATGTCCCGCCGCCGCCAGATTTACGAAGGCAAGGCCAAGATCCTCTATGAGGGTCCAGAGCCCGGCACGCTGATCCAGTATTTCAAGGACGACGCGACCGCGTTCAACGCGCAGAAGAAGGGCACGATCTCAGGCAAGGGCGTGCTCAACAACCGCATCTCCGAGCATATCTTCACCTTGCTCGGCCAGATCGGCATCCCGACGCATTTCATCCGCCGCCTGAACATGCGCGAGCAGCTTATTCGACAGGTCGAAATCATCCCCATCGAGGTGGTGGTGCGGAACGTCGCCGCCGGCACCCTCTCCAAGCGATTGGGTATCGAGGAGGGCACGCAGCTGCCCCGCACGATCATCGAATATTATTACAAGGACGACGCCTTGGGCGATCCGCTGATCGCCGACGAACATATCGCTTGCTTCGGCTGGGCCAGCCAGGAGGAGATGAATGACATCGCCGACATGGCGGTGCGGGTGAACGATTTCATGTGCGGGCTTTTCGCTGGCATCGGCATCCGTTTGGTCGACTTCAAGCTCGAGTTCGGCCGGATTTGGGAAAACGACTATGCGCGCGTCATCCTGGCCGACGAGATCAGTCCCGATGGCTGCCGGCTGTGGGACATGACGACCAACGAGAAGCTCGACAAGGATCGGTTCCGGCGTGACTTGGGAGGCGAGGCCGAGGCCTATCAGGAAGTCGCGCGCCGCCTGGGGCTGCTGCCGGAGGGAGAGGCGAACATGGTCCTCGACCTCGACACACACCGCAAGAAGCGGGGGCGCTGAGCGCCCTTTCCGCAAAAGTCGCGGCTTCAGGAAGTCTCGGGTTTCCCGCCAAAAAAATAGCCCGTCGGTCTTGCGACCGGCGGGCTATTTTTCTTCCTCTCCGGAAAGCTTACTTGGCTGCTTCGGTCGGGCCGCCCATGGCCATCTGCGTGGCGGCCGCGGCACGGCGCTGCACCGCGAGCAGGTAGTCGTTCGACTGCATGAAGGGGACCGGGTTCACGGCCTTCCCATCGATGCGCACTTCGTAATGGAGATGGCTGCCGGTGGAGCGGCCGGTCGAGCCCATATATCCAATGAGATCGCCGCGCTTCACGCGTTGCCCGGCCTGCACGCCGGAGCGCGAGAGGTGGCCGTAACGGGTCTGGATGCCACGGCCGTGATTGAGCTCGACGAGGTTGCCGTATCCGTTCGCCCATTCGGAGCGGCCCACGACCGCGTCCGCCGTGGCATAGATCGGCGTGCCAAGCGGACCGGCCAGATCGATGCCGGCGTGCATCGCGGCACGGCCACGGAATGGATCAGAGCGGACCCCGTAGCCGGAGGTGAAGGCGCTGCCTTTGACCGGTTGCGTCGAGGGAATTGCGATGGTTCCGTGCCCGGCCTGGTCGAGCTTCTTCCAGTTGGTGAAAAGCTGCTTGAACTTGGGATCGGCGGATTTCAGCGGCTCCACCGCTTCGAACGGGCCACCGACACCGGTGAAAGCCTCAATCGACGCGACGTCGGCCCGGGTCTCGGCAGCGGTGCTGCTTGCCGGACCGGCAGTGGCCTCAGTGGCTGCAAAGCCCGAGAAGAAGAGACCCAGCGCCGCGAGCGCCGTTGCCAAAATTTCCTGCCGGTTGAAAAACTTACGGAACTTTCCTGCCCCGTCGGCATTCAACGCTTGAACGAAATTCGTCATCCTATTCCCCGGTCGGCCGAAAAAAATCGGCTCGGCCGCACGACGGCGACCTAAATTCACATAAGGGCGTTGCCGCCCGGTTTTGTGTGTCAGGAAGCTGCCCACCCCGTGACCCTGAGCGGAGAGTGTTTAACATCTCCTTCCGCGGCAAGCCCTTCATAGTAATCGCGGGATAAACCGGCTTGGTCACGCGCCGAGTCGTTGAACGGAGGCTTCAGCGCCCCCCGGAAATGAAGGGCAACGAGCCGTTGCCACTCCGAAACGGCGGCCAATCCACGGGATTCGCAAACGGATTGGAACCATCTCGTGCCGGCCGCGACGTGCCGGATTTCGTCAGTGTAGATACGATGGAGGATCGCCGCTGACCGGACATCGCCGGCCGCCTCGAACCGGGCAACAGTGGCCGGCGTGACATCGAGCCCGCGCGCTTCCAGCACCATCGGCACCAGAGCGAGCCTGGCGAGTACGTCATGAGCCGTCGCTTCGGCAGCTTCCCAGAGGCCATCATGCGCCGGGAGCGCACCATAGAAGGCGCCAAGCGCACGCAGCCGCCGGTCGAGCAGCGCGAAGTGGATCGCCTCGTCAGCCCCGACGCTGATCCAGTCGTCGACGAACGCGGGAGGAAAGAGCGTGCCGAAGCGCCCGGCGAGGTCGAACGCCAAGTCGATCGCGCCGAACTCGATGTGCGCCAGCGCATGGAGCATGGCGATCCGACCCCGCTCGGACCCGCCCTTCCCCCGCTTGGGCATTCGCGACGCGGGGAGGAGTTCCGGGCGCTGGGGCCGCGCCGGCCGGTCAGGCATTGCCACATCGAAGCGATGCTCCAGGCGGTTGGCGTGCCACGCCCGCGCCGCTGCCCGAGCGGCGCGCACCTTGTCGCGCGGCTCGGCTGCGAGAAGAACCGCGCGCGCGGCCGCCGCAATCGTCGTCCACTCCTTCAT
>JALYNE010000217.1 GCA_030773375.1 Pseudomonadota bacterium | reverse complement strand
TGAATCGATCAC
Organism: Pseudomonadota bacterium; assembly: GCA_030773375.1. GTDB lineage: Bacteria > Pseudomonadota > Alphaproteobacteria > Sphingomonadales > Sphingomonadaceae > Allosphingosinicella. Next base: position 5,983 of record JALYNE010000217.1, on the reverse strand, counting down.
CACCACGGCAGGCGGCGCTTCGTCGAGCGTCGTCAGTATGTCGCGAACGGAAGTGGCCGCCGCCAGCTTGACGGGCGCGTTGCCAAGCCCGAGGCGCCGCGCCCGGAGGCGTACCTGGTCCGCGGCTTCTTCGCCCGAAATATAGGCGACAGGCATGCCCCGCGAAGCGATGTTCGCTGCTGCCTGCAGAAGCAAAGTCGATTTGCCGATGCCCGGGTCGCCGCCGATCAAGGTTGCCGAGCCAGCCACAAGGCCGCCGCCAAGGGCACGGTCGAATTCCGTAATGCCCGTCGCCAGCCGCGGCGGCAGCGCAACGTCGGTGTCCAGGGCGACGAGCTCGACCGCGCGTCCGCCTGAACGAAGGTCGTGCCGGGCGGAGAAAGGAGTCACAACCGCGCTCGCATCCTCCACGAGAGTGTTCCACTCCGCGCAGTCGCCGCATTGTCCCTGCCAGCGGGGGCTTACCGACCCGCAGGCTTGGCAGACAAATCGTTTCCGGGGCTTTGCCATAGCGGAGAAGTAGCCGCCGCTGCGGTGGCGGGCCAGACATTTCCGGCGGATGGAGGGAACGGCTGCGTAGCCGGGGGCATTAATGAGCCACCCGAGTACCCAGTGGAGAAACCAGTGTTCATCCAGATTCATACCGACAACCAGCTGCCCAGCGACGCCGAGCGGGACAGTCAGCTCGAGGACCAGATCCGGCAGCGGCTGGCGCGCTTCGAAGGGCGAATCACCGACGTTGAAGTCCATGTTTCGGACATCAACGGACCGCGCGGCGGAGCCGTGGACCTGCGCTGTACGATGGAAGCGCGAGTGAATGGAATCCCGCCGGTGGCGGTGGCCGAGCATGGTTCGACCGTCGATCGCGCTATCCTGGGCGCGGCGAAGAAGGCCGTGCGGGCGCTCGACCATCAGCTTGGGAAGCTCGGCGACCGCAAGGGACATTGATCCGCCCGCGAGAAGTTGCGCCAGCAGGCCGCCTCCTCCAAGGCGGCCTGCTATGATCCGCGTCGCAAGCTACAACATGCGCAAAGCGATCGGCACCGATAGGCGTCGGAGGCCGGAGCGGACGCTGGACGTGCTCAACGAGCTAAACGCCGACGTCATCGCACTGCAGGAGGCGGATCGGCGGTTCGGCAACCGCACAAGCGCGCTTCCGCTCGACTTGATCGAGGAGCGCACCGACTACAAGCCCGTCCCGCTCGATTCGCGCACGGGCAGCTTGGGCTGGCACGGTAACGCCCTTTTGGTGAGGAAGTCGGTAGACGTGGTGGACAAGGAGCTTGTTCACCTCCCCTCCTTGGAGCCCCGCGGAGCTGTGCTCGCCGATCTGAGGCTCCAGGGAAGGGATTTGAGGGTGCTGGGGATGCACCTCGACTTGTCCGGATTGTGGCGGCGCAGGCAGGCGCTTGCGATACTGGCGCACCTTGAGCAGCGGGACGGCACCCCTCCAACCGTCCTCATGGGTGATCTCAACGAGTGGAGCGCAAACCGTGGCTGCATCCGCGACTTCGGCCAGCAGCACCGTTTCGCCGACTGCGGGCGAAGCTTCCATTCGCGCCGGCCGATCGCACCGCTCGACCGGATCATGGTGAATGACGCCCTGGAGATCGTCGAAAGCGGGACGCTCAGTAGCACTACCGCGCGGAAAGCCTCCGACCACCTGCCGATCTGGGCGGATCTGCAGCCGCAGTAGCGGTGGACTCAAGCTCCTCTTTCAGCATCTCCTGGGGCTGCGGGGTTGGCAGCCCATTTCGCCCGTCAAGGTCCAGCCAATCCTTGAACGGCAGCTTGTAGAGCATGTCGAGCACTTCGAACTCGAGGCCGCCGGGCTGCGCAGTGGAGCTGTTCCAGAGCGCGACGACGCCCGCCTGCTTGGCCGGATCGAACAGGATCAGCGAGCGGTACCCTGTCACGCCGCCGCGATGGCCGACAACGGTGTGGCCCGCATAATCATAGATCCGCCAGCCCAGCCCGTAGCTCGCCTTGCTGAGGCGCTCGCGGAACTTGCGCATCCGTGCCTGCTCGCCCGGCGTCGCCGCCCGGGGTGTCTGGACGGCCGAAAGCACCTTGGGCGAGAGCACGTCCGGCTCCACGCCCATCTGAGCCTTCATCCAGATGGCGAGATCCTTGATCGAAGAATTCACGCCCCCGGCAGCAGGCACGCGATAATAGGATTCGGTGACTTCCACCGGCTTTGAAGTCTTGCCGCCGCGATGGGGACGTGCCCAGCTCGGCGCACCAACGAGCCCCTCACGAGTCATGCTGGCAGAGGACATGCCGAGCGGCAGAAAGAGCTGCTCGCGGACCGCCTGAGCATAGCTCTTGCCGGTGACCTTCTCGACGATCTCGCTTGCCGCGTCATATGCGACATTCTGATAAGCGTGGCATTGCCCCGGGGCACAGATGGCATTGAGCTGCGCCAGGCTGGCCCGCAGCATGCGCGGATCTTGGCCGTCTTCGAGCCGCGAGTCATGGGCGTGGGAGAAAAGCCCGAGCCGGTGCGAGAGCAGATCGGAGACGGTGGCCCGATGCTCGTTGCCGGCCGGCAGACGGAGGGACGGCGCATATTTCGCAACAGGCGCGTACAGCGAGAGCTTCCCCTGCACGGCAAGCTTGGCAACCATGTCGCCGGCAACGCCCTTCGACACACTCGCCCACCGGAAGATGGTGTTTGGAGTGACAGGCTCGTTCGAAACCCCGGTCGTGGCGCCATAACCCTTGAGGAATCGGATTTCCCCATTCTCCACCACCGCGACAGAGAGGCCGACCATGCTCGGCTCCTGGACAAGGCGCTGGAGCCGCTGGTCGAGGCGACGATAATCGATCACGCTCGGCCCCTTGGCGCGCGCCTCGGCAATGGTGAGGTCCTTGGCGGCGTTTCCGGGGATGTTCTCGGGCGCCTGTGGCGAGGCGGGATTCCAGTTGACCGACACGCTCGTCGATGCCCATGCACCAAGCACGAGCACCACCGCCGCCGTCATGTAAAGGGCGGGCCTTTTCAGGAGACCTCTCCGCAAGAAACTTCTTCCATCACCCACGGGCAGGCCAGACGGCCTGCCGTTCCCCGATTGCCCTGCCGGCCGAGGATATGAAGCAGCCGCGTTCACATCAATGGCTTTTGTCGCTTAAAGCCGAACTGCGCCGCTGAGGCCTGATCACTGCATCAGCTCGAGGCGCACCAAAGCCTTACCAGCGCCGATCATGCTGATCTGACGTGCAGCAGCCAGCGACACATCGACCACCCGGCTCTTGTGGAATGGACCTCTGTCGTTGACGCGGACGACCACGCTTTTTCCGTTGGCCTTGTTCGTGACCCGAAGCTGGCTTCCGAGCGGCAAACTGCGGTGGGCGGCCGTCAAATGCATCGGATTGAAGCGCTCACCGCTCGCGGTCCAGTTGCCCGCGAGCTCCGCCCCGTAATAGCTGGCAACGCCGTCACCGACATGCTTCGCCTGATCCTCTACGGATTCAGGAGCCGGTTCTTCTTCTGCCTGTACCGGCGCGGGTGCGGCCTCGCTGATGGATTGAAGCGGGACCGGCGTATCGGCCTGCCCTGCGGTTGACGTGAAGATTCCGGCAAGTGCAAGCGCAGAAACGACATGCACGCCCAGACGGCGCGAATTCTTGTTCGACATTTTGAAAAGCCCCTCAGCTCTCGTGAGCCGGGGCCTAACTCAGCTTGCCCTGGAGAGTCCGCCGTTAAGAGATGCGCTGGTACGTTTCTGCGGCAAGCCGAGCCATCTTCAGCAGTTTTGGAGGGAACTACTCGCGTTATCGACATATTTAGACGTGCCTGCCAACCTGCTTACCATGCGTGAGAAGGAGTTACGGCTGGCTTTGGTCTGCTACGGCGGGATCAGTCTTGCCGTTTACATGCACGGGACAACCAAGGAGGTCTGGCGCCTCGCCCGCGCGAGCCGCGCGCACCATGCCGGGGCGCCGCGCCAGGACGGAGTAGAAGGTGTTTACCGGCGCCTGATCGAAACCCTCTCCGATGCCGCGGGAGTTGAGCTGCGAGTCCTGGTCGACATCCTCGCTGGTGCGAGCGCAGGCGGGATCAACGCGATCTTCCTTGCTGATGCGATCTCGGGCGGCCATTCGCTCGATCCGCTCACCGACCTCTGGCTCGAGACTGCCGATGTGGACAAATTGCTCGACCCCCAGGTGAGCGCGGTTTCAAGAGTCGCCAAGGCCGCCGCAGTGCCCATCGCTTGGGCACTTTCAGCCAAACGCGGAGGAGCGGTGGAGCAAACGGTCGAGGCGGGCCATCGCGACGAAGTGCGAACCAAGCTCGCGAACTTTGTCCGAGCCCGCTGGTTTGCCCCTCCTTTCTCGGGCTCCGGCTTCACCAACCTCCTCCTCGACGCGCTCGATGCGATGCGCAGGAGTGAAGCTGGCGCTCCGCTCCTTCCCGAATACCAGCCGCTCGATCTGTTCGTGACCGTCACCGATTTCCACGGCTATCCCGAACGACTGAAATTGAATTCCCCAAGTGAAGTCGACGAAACCGAGCATCGCCTCACCATTTCCTTCCGCGACTCGGGCGGCCCGGAGCGAAGGCTGGCGGATCCGGCCGAGCTTGCTTTTGCGGCGCGAGCGACAGCGAGCTTCCCCGGTGCTTTTCCGCCCTTCCAGGCTGCCGAACTCGACGCCGCGCTCGAACAGCGAGGCCAAACTTGGCCAGGTCGCGAGGATTTCTTGAAGCGGGTGCTCCCGCGACACGCCGCCGTCGGCGCAGCGGAAAGCGCGGTGCTGATCGACGGCTCGGTGCTCGTCAATGCGCCTTTCGGCCCGGCGATAGACGCGCTCCAAAGTCGGCCAGCGCGCCGTGAGATCGACCGGCGCTTTGTTTACATCGATCCGAAGCCAGGAATTAGCTGCGTTCGCCTCGGCCCCAGCGGAGAGGCGCAGGCGCCGGGCTTTTTCGCGACCATATTCGGCGCTCTGTCGGACATACCGCGCGAGCAGCCGATCCGAGACAATCTCGAAGCGATCGACCTCCGCTCGGCTCGCATCCGACGTCTCCGGCACATCGTCGAGGCTGTGCGGCCGCAAGTGGAGGCCGCCATCGAGCGCGCCTTCGGCACCACCCTTCTTCTTGGAAGGCCCACCCCCGAGCGGTTGGGGGCCTGGCGGGCGAAGGCGCAGAACGTGGCTGCCCGACAGGCCGCTTACGCTTATGCCGCTTACGGCCATCTGAAGATTGCGGCAGTCACCGAAGAAATCGCTCTCATGCTTTTTCGCGCCTCCGGAGCAAGCGAGAAGCAGCGTCTGGAGAGCATCCGGCATGCGGTTTGGGAGCATGTCCGCGGGGCGGGCCTCACTGCCGAGGACGGCATGACCCAATCCGGGACCAAACCTCACATCATCGAGTTCCTCCGCAACTTCGATCTTTCCTACCGGAGCCGTCGGCTTCGGTCGGTGGCGCGCCGGCTCGTCGAAGTGGAGGCACTGCAAAACGGGCCCACCGCGGCGATGACTGCGGCCAGAACGGCCGTCTACGACCTGATCGGCCGCTATGCGAATGCCGGCGGGCGCGCAGTCGACAGGCCCTACTGCGACGTGGAGCTGCAACCGGCTTTGGCCCTGCGGCACCTCGCCGAGGAGCTTGATCTGAAGCCGATCGACGAGGAGGCCGATCTTCTGCTGGCAGAAGCGCTTTCGGCACTTCCCAAGGCTGAGCGGCGAACCATCATCCTCGCCTATCTTGGTTTCCCCTTCTATGACATCGCCACGCTTCCGCTCCTCCAGGGGGAGGGGCTTGACGAGTTCGATCCGGTGAAGGTGGACCGCATCTCGCCTGATGACGCCAGGGGGATCCGCGAAGGCGGGGCGGCAGCGACATTGAAGGGCACGCAGTTCAACAGCTTCGGCGCATTCTTCAGCCGCGCCTATCGGGAAAATGACTATCTTTGGGGCCGTCTCCACGCGGCCGACCGCCTGATCGACATCATGGTTTCCACTTTGCCGGAGGAAACGC
>JALYNE010000216.1 GCA_030773375.1 Pseudomonadota bacterium | reverse complement strand
TTCGCGCTGGTTGCCGACCTCGGCCTTGAATATCTCCGTTACGGCCCGCCATATCACCTCACCCACCTCGGTCCCGACAAGTACGATTGGACCTTCTCCGACGAGACGTTCGGGGAGCTGAAGCGCCTCAACATCAACCCCATCGTGGACCTGTGCCACTTCGGAGTTCCCGATTGGATCGGCGACTTCCAAAATCCAGCATTCCCCGAGCTGTTCGCGGCCTACGCAGGTGCCTTCGCTGAGCGGTTTCCGTGGGTGCGGTTGTACACACCGGTGAACGAGATCTTCATCGCAGCCAACTTCTCCGGTCAGCTCGGCTGGTGGAACGAGCGTCTCACTTCTGACCGGGCGTTCGTCACCGCCCTGAAGCACCTCGCCCGCGCCAACCTCCTTGCCGAAGAAGCCATCCTCAATGCTCGTGGCCAGGCAGGAACGCTTTTCATTCAAAGCGAATCCACCGAATATTTTCATTCGAGTGTGCCCGAAGCTGCGGGACGTGCCGATTTCCTGAACGAGAAACGCTTCGTGTCCCTCGACCTTTGCTACGGCCATGATGTTCGGGCCTGTATGTATCAGTACCTCACTGATAATGGCATGACGCGCGAAGAGTATGACTGGTTCATGCAATGCGCTCCCAGGTACAAGCCCTTCTCCATTATGGGGAATGACTACTACCTGACGAACGAGCACATGGTTGCGCCTGGAGATGGTCCGATCACCGCTTCAGGGGAGATCTTCGGCTATTACATCATCACTAAGCAGTATTACGATCGGTACCACCTTCCGGTGATGCACACGGAGACCAATCTGGCGGACGCCGAGCGCGCGCCCGAGTGGCTCGAGAAGGAGTGGCTGAACATGCTTCGCTTGAAGCAGGACGGCGTCCCGATCGTCGGATTCACCTGGTACAGCCTCACCGACCAAGTGGATTGGGACACTGCGCTTCGCGAGGACAATGGCAACGTAAACGCGCTGGGGCTGTTCGACCTCGATCGGAAAATCAGACCGGTCGGAGAGGCCTACCGGGAACTCGTGAAGCGATGGAGGGACATCCTCCCAGCCGAAAGTGTCTGCTTGAGCGCAGGGTGAGGCAGACTGGACCGCCTACAAACCATGGAGAATGCACATGATGATGACCGATTGCATGGCCGGCTCCGGCTGGATGATGACGATGATGGGTCTGTTCTGGCTACTGGCCATCGGCCTCATGATCCTCGCCGCAGCGGCTCTGGTCAAATATCTGCGCGCGAAGTGACGAGCGCGACACTCACAGCCCGAGCGTCTACTCGACCAGGCACACCCGGTGGTGCCGATGACCTACGTCGTCGCCGAGAACTGCATCCGGTGCAAATACATGGACTGCGTTGAAGTTTGCCCGGTTGATTGCTTCTACGTCGGCGAGACCATGCTGGTGATCAATCCGGACGAGTGCATCGATTGCGGCGTGTGTGAGCCGGAGTGCCCTGCCGAAGCCATTCTCCCGGACACAGAGCCGGGGCTGCAACGATGGCTTGAGCTGAATGCCACCTTCGCTCCCAAATGGCCGAACATCACGCGGAAAGGCGATCCGCCTGCCGATGCGGATGAGCATAATGGCGAGCCGGAGAAGTACGAAAAATACTTCTCGCCTGCGCCGGGCCAAGGCACGGGATAGGAACGATGGAGGCAAGAATGGCAGCAAAGCGTCCGGCCGGTAGCATCGCACTGCTCACTCTCAGTGCTGTGGTCCTGGCGTATCTCGGCTTCAGGTCGAGGAGGGCCGAAGACGACCCGGCTTCCTACCGCTGGATTAAGCGACGCTCGCAACGCAACCGGGTGCTGCATCAACAAAATCGCTCCACGTACGTTTGAGGTTTTCCAACTCGCCGCCGGGTCCAAAATCCTCGGCGCTGCAGTCTGGCACTGCCCCAGCTGAAAAGGAACGGCGCAGCATGATCGATAAGCTTCTTTTGGGCTGCACGGGATCTGTCGGCGTCCTGTTCATTCCATCGCTGATTATGAAGCTGCGCAAGGAGTACCGCACACAGATTGACGTCATGATGACGAAGAGCGCGCAGCGCTTCTTGACGTCCTACTCGCTGGAAATCTTGACGGGCAGGCCGGTGGCGACTGACCTGTTCGAAAGCTTTCAGCACAACCACATCAATTTCATCGAGTCGCACAAAATTTTTCTGATCGCTCCGGCGACAGCCAGCATGATCTCAAAAATCGCCAACGGCATTGCCGACGATCTGGTGTCATTGTCGGCCTGTGTCGCGGTCGGCTCCACCGCAGAGCTGGTGATCGCTCCTTCCATGAACATCGCCATGTGGGAGTGCGCCTTTGTGCAGGAGAACGTCGCGAAGCTGAAAAGGCAGGGTATCCACTTCGTGGGCCCCTCGCGCGGCACGGAAATCGTGAATTTCAAGGAAGCAACGACTGCGATGGCTAGCGACGAAGAGGTCGTTGAAAAGCTCCTGGAGCTGTTGTGAGGCGCGCTCGCGCAACTTGGCTGATCTGATGTCCATCACCGATGCAGTCGCTGCCGACGGGCTTCAGTCACTCGGGGCAGCTTTCCAGCTTTGAAGTTCTGAGCACAGGCGCAAATCCCCCGCCTTCCGTTCTGAAGTTGGTCGTCTGCCCCTTGTAGAGGCGGGCTGCCGTGAGCAGGACTTCGCCCCTATAGGTGTAGAGGCGTACGTCTATCTTGCGGGGCTCCATAGCGTCATCGATGGCAACCATCCGCTCACTGGGCGGAGCAAATCGCTGAGCAACGTAGGTGCCGCCGAGGATCTCGGTCCAAACGCGCTTCGTCAGTTTTGCCCCGCGATAAGCCGCCTTGCTGCCATGGCCCGTCGCGGGCTTGAAGAAGAAGTCTCGACGGGCTGACCATAGCTGACTGGCGTTTTCCTTCGTTACCAAGATCGTGTCGGGAATCACCGTTTTCAGGAACTCAATGTCCGAGTGAGGCACGCCCAAGGCCCGAAGCTCCCTCGCGTCAGAGAGCACCGTCAGATTCCGCTTGTCAGCCAGCCAAGCGTGGACGCGAGGATTGGGTGTGAAAACAACCTGCCCGCTCTCATACGCGGCCCGCAACCCCCGGTGGCTCGGCTCGGACAACGAGAAGTCGACGACGCGGTTGTACACCAGATCGATCGGGCCATCACTGGAGATCAGTTGATCGCCTCGGTAGGTGAGATCCTGCGGATCGGCGATGGTAACCTTGAACCCGTGACGCTCGAGCAGCTTTTTAGCTAGGACGAAGTCGGGATAGAGATACTGCTCCCCCGGCTGATCGTCGACGATCGCGATCCTGCTCGGTCGTCCGCTCCCACGCTGCAGGCGCCACTCGTGCTCGAACATGGATGCTACGTTCTGCTCGAACTGCTCCGGGAACCCAAGGCGTGAGGAGGCACTCGTTCCGCAGCAGGCGCGCTGCGCCTTTGCCAGAACGCCACTGAGGAAAGCACCGCCAGCGTTCGTATTGATCTCGATGAGCTTCGGCCCATCGGCACCTACATGGAAGTCATACCCCATGAACGCGCCCGCCGGGCCGTGATGCGAGCGGGCAATCGCCGGCGCCCATTCGAGGACGCGCTCTCCATACGCGGGAAGCTCTGCTAGCGCTTCTATCTTCCGGACTGCCCTCGCCATTTCAGCGAAGTTGCCATCGTGAAGAAACACCGACACGCTCGAGAAGAGGTGAGGACGTCCCTCCCGGATGAGTCTCAACAAGATAGGATCCTCAACCTCACGAACGAAAGCGGCCTCGAGGCCAGCCCGGTTGAGCGTCAGGCAGAAGCAGCCGTGGTTGAGCTGGTCAGCAACGTTCTCGAACATCTCCATGGCAGGTATAATTCCAAGCTTCGCCGTCTGTGCCTCCCCATCGACGAATTATCACATCGGCGGAGCGGCCGGACCTCATCGCGGGATTGCCTCTTCAACGGCCTCGCCGGGAGTAAGCTGCGCGCATATCCAGCTTCGTATTAGGTCGCGCATTGGACTGTTGAGCGGGTGGCCACCTCCGCGCCCGCTGAACCGAAAGCAAATTCGAGGGTGGGGGCCTAGCCAAAGCCGGGGCGGTCGAGCCGCTATCCCCGCAGGTCCGCTTGCGTGCAACCCAAGTCCCAAAGCAGACGGACCGCTTCCGGCCAACTTCCGACATCAAGTGCCGTGGTTGACCGGGCGGGGCACAACAAATGGCTGAGATCCGCCATTCATGCCGAGTGGTGCCGCGTGTCCGACTCGAACGGACGACCTACCGCTTACAAGGCGGTTGCTCTACCAGCTGAGCTAACGCGGCGAGAGCGGATCCCAATGCGTCAAACCACGCCGAAGGTCCAGCCCTCGGTGCGTGCGATCTCGGGGGTGAGCGAGGGCGCATTCCAGTAGGTCTCGTCGTCCGCGATCGCGCGGAGGCCCGCGGCCGAGATGATGACATCGCTTTCGTGATCGTTCGGGTCGGCGGCGAGCGCCGAGGGCCGGCTGCCCAGCCCCGCCAGTGCCTCGTTCATCGCGGCGAGGCTGCGCACCTTTCGTCCGCTGAGGCCCGCCAGCCGGATGAAAACGCGCGTGTAGATTTCAACAACCAGGCTCCCCGAAGCGGGGCGCGGGTCCATCGGCCAGACCGGCACCCTGCCGCCGAGCCGGTGGAGGAGGCGCATGCCTGCGTAGCTCGCCTTTGCCACCTGCGCAGCACCGATTGCGTCGTAAAGGGTAGAGGCCTTGCCGCCGCCCATCGCGTTGAAGGCGTGCTCGCAGATGCGGTGGTGGAGGAAATTGGCCTTTGTGCCGTCGGCGGCGCCAAAATAAAAATGCCGCCGATGATGCTGCTCGAGAAAGCTCGCGGCGCCGAGATCCTCATCCTCGCAGATACTGTCGACATAGGCCCAGAACGACTTGGCATCGGATGGCGGGGCAGTCTCTCCCGGCAGGTAAGCGCCCCGTTCCACGATCGGCGGCGCATAGCTGAAGTCGAAACCGAACAGGGTAGGGGCCTCTTCAGCAGCAGCAAGCAGCCACTCCAGCACTTCGGAACGCGACCATGGCTTCTGCCGCTCCACAAGTGCGGGAGGGGCATCGCCGGCCTCGCACCAGGCGACGGCGATGCCCTTGTGCCGGCTTCCTTTTGCCCCCGACCAGTCGATCGCCGCGAAGCGTGCGAAGCGGCTCATCCTCGGGGAGGGCGTTCAAACGAGCGGCGGCGGGTCCCCCGCAGCCGGTGCTTTCGGAGGGCGCGGCCGCACCGGGGGCGCCGGGGGGGTGTTGGCTTCCGTCCAGCGCTCGAGCAGCTTGTGAGCGGTCGGGCGGCCGCCGAGGCCGAAGGCGAGCGCGCAGGCGATCGCAGCCGAGCCGATGATCGAGGCAAAGGCGATGATCACGATCTCGTTGGCAAGGCCCATGAACCGTAGCCCCATCGCCACCGAAAGCGCGATGATCGACCAGCGGAGGATGGCCGGCAGCCACCCTTCCGTGCCGGACCCGCTGACCAGCCCGGAGACGATCCGCGCAATCACAACGCCGCCCAGGATGATCCCCGTCCCGAACAGAACGCGGCTGCCGAGCTCCAGCATCTGCGCCAGCATCACGGCGATGATCGGCGAGTGCAGCAGCTCCGCCGCCTTGATCGCGAAGAACAGAATGATCGCGACCATCAGAACCGTGCCGACGGTCCGGGACGGCGTCGTGCTCTCGGGCGCGAAACCGAGCGCCGCGATCGAGCGGTCGAAGCCCATCGAGGGGAGGAGCTGCTCGATGAACTGCTTGGCGAGCTTCCCGACCAGGTAGCCGATCCCGAGCAGGATAAGCGCCGCCAGCACGTTCGGAATTGCGCTGAGGATGGTCCGCAGCATTTCGGTCGCCGGGGCGGAGATGACCTCGATGTGGAGCGCATCCAGCGCCATGATCGTGATCGGGATCATGATCACGTAAAAGACGAGCATGCCGACCGTGCGGCTGAGCGAGGTGCGGCCGCTCACAGCCGCGGGCGCGCCCTCGGCGCTCGCCGGGACCGTGCCGGCC
>JALYNE010000215.1 GCA_030773375.1 Pseudomonadota bacterium | reverse complement strand
AGGCCGTGTGCAGGAATTCGGCGACAGCCTCACAGTCTTTGAGAAGGCACAGGAGCCGCGTCTCGTCCGCGCAGTCCGCACGCATGTCGGTGACCAGCCGCCGAAACACCTCGCCGCCTCCCAGCCCGAGCTTCCGCCCCACCAGATCCGCTGCCTGGATGCCGTTGGTTCCTTCGTAAATCGGCGCGATGCGGGCGTCGCGGTAATGCTGCGCCGCACCGGTTTCTTCTATGTAGCCCATTCCGCCATGGACCTGGACGCCAAGGCTCGCCACCTCCACTCCCACATCGGTGGCATAAGCCTTTGCCAGTGGCGTCAGCAGGTCGAGCCGCGCCTTTGCATCTGCGTCTCCCTGCGCCGCCCGATCCGCCTGTCCCGCGGCATAATAAGTGAGCGCCCGAGCCGCCTGCGTCAGCGCCTTCATACGCAGCAGCATCCGGCGCACGTCGGGATGCTCGATAATCGCCACCGGAGAGCCTGCACGCGCGCCTTGTACCCGCTGCTTCGCATAAGCGACGGCTGCCTGAGTGGCCGTCTCCGCGATCGAGACGCCCTGAAGGCCGACATTCAGGCGAGCATTGTTCATCATCGTGAACATCGCGCGCATGCCGCCATGCTCCTCGCCGATCAACCAGCCGATGCAATCGGCAGCATCGCCGAACGACATGACGCAGGTGGGCGAGGCGTGGATGCCGAGCTTGTGTTCGATCGAAACGCAGCGCACGTCGTTCGGCTCGGCCGGCGCACCCTCCCGCCCCGGCCTGAACTTCGGCACAAGGAACAAGGAAATGCCCCTGGTCCCCGGCGGCGCATCGGCAAGCCGCGCCAGAACCAGGTGGACGATGTTGTCGGTGAGGTCGTGCTCCCCGAAGGTGATGTAGATCTTCTGGCCGGTGATCGAATAGGTGCCGTCATCGCGGGGCACTGCGCGGGTCTTGAGCGCGCCGACGTCCGAGCCCGCCTGCGGCTCGGTGAGGTTCATCGTGCCGTTATACTCTCCGCTGACGAGCTTGGGCAGCCACTGCGCCTTGAGCTCGGGCGAGCCGTGATGCTTCAGTGCTTCAACGGCGGCAGCCGTCAGCATCATGACCAGCGAGAAGGCCATGTTGGCGCTGCCGAGATCTTCCTGCACCACCGTGGCAAGCGCCAGCGGCAAATCCTGCCCGCCATGCTCCGCCGGGCCTGCCAGCGTGCCCCAGCCGCCCTCCACATAGGCGCGATAGGCTTGTTTGAAGCCTGCCGGCATGGCCACTCCAGCGGCCGTCCACTTGGCACCGACTTGGTCGCCAATGCGGTTCAAGGGCGCGAATTCGCCGGCAGCCAAGGCGCCTGCGCCTTCGACGATCGCCGCCACCAGGTCGGGCGTCACGTCGGCCAGAGCGCTTCGGCTGCCCGCCCGCAGCTGCTCCGAACCGGCTTCGCCCGATCGCTCGCCCAGGGGGACGATGTGCTCCAGCAGGAAGAGCTGCTCGGCGATGGGCGGCGTATAGGTCATCGAAAGGGCGGCCTCCCGGTCTTGCCTGATCTCCTCCCCGGCTATAGCGCGCGCTCGTGACCCGGCAAGAAGCGCCCTATGCCACCGAAATCCGTCGCTACGGTGAGGGCGCGGTCGCTGAGGCCGCCCGCCTGATCCTCGATGGTCTTGCCGTCGCCCTCCCAACCGAAACGGTTTACGGCCTCGCCGCCGACGCCACCAATGAAGCGGCCGTTGCCCGTGTTTTCGAGGCCAAGGGGCGGCCCGCTTTCAATCCGCTGATCATCCACGTCGGCGGAGTGGAGCAAGCCGATGAGCTTGCAAAGGTTCCCGACGCTGCGAAGTCGATTGCGACGCTTTATTGGCCGGGGGCCGTGACAATGGTTGTCCCGCGGCGGGCGAACAGCCGGATTGCACCTTCCGCCACGGCTGGGCTTCGAACGGTGGCCCTCCGCTGCCCCGCCCACCGCGCGATTCGAGACGTCCTCGCCGCCTGCGGCCGGCCGCTCGCCGCGCCCTCCGCCAACGCGAGCGGCGGCATCAGCTCCACCACTGCCGAACATGTGCTGAGGAGCCTCGGCGGCAGGATCCCGCTGATCCTGGACGACGGACCAACCGAGCATGGCATCGAGTCGACCATCATCGGGTTCGACGAGGATCGCATCACATTGCTGCGCCCGGGCCCAGTCGACTTCGCAGAACTTGCGGCGGCCGCCCAGCTTTCAAAGGGGAAGGCGCCGGGCGGAGTGCAGGCACCCGGACAGCTTGCGAGCCACTACGCCCCCTCGAAGCCGCTACGGCTCAAGGCCACAACGGCTGCGCCGGACGAATGGCTGATCGGCTTCGGGTCCGTGAAGGGCGATGACAGCCTCAGCGCTAAGGGCGATCTTGGCGAAGCTGCGGCGCGGCTGTTCGAGGCCCTCCACCGGGCGGATGCGAGCGGCAGAGCCGCGATTGCGGTTGCTCCAGTGCCGGAAACGGGTGTCGGTCTCGCGATCAACGACCGCCTGAGACGCGCCGCAGCGCCCCGTTCCATCCTTTGAGCCAGGCCCCGCCGAAAAACCCGGAGCCGCCTCAACACAGACGCGTTGAACAGGCAGTCGCGCAGCGCTTCCACCGCAGCCGATCAGCCCGAGAAAGGTTCGATGTGAGGTTCGATGAACGAGGATAAGGATGACGATCTGCCGCTCCACAACGAGGCCGAGGCCCGTGCGAAATGGCGTGGAGAGGAGAGAATGTTAGGCAAGGGCGACGAGGGTGTCGCGCTGCCAGCCAGCGAAGTCGACAATGCCGCCGCCGCCGATCCGAGCGGTGGTCAACCCTCAGCTGGCGATCGCCTCGGCCCCGGGTTGCGCCCGCCGGATTGAACTTCTCGGCACGTTCGGCCCGCCGGCCTCTCCGTCCTCTCCGGGGTCGACGCGAGCCCTTACTCCGCCGCCGCTTGCGTCTTCAAGCGCTCGGCGAAACTCTTGCGGAACTTCCTCAGCTTGGGCGCGACCACCGCCATGCAGTATGGATTGTTGTTGCCCTCCCGTGCGAAATATTCCTGATGATAGTCTTCGGCCGGGTACCAATCCGATAGTGGTTGGATGGTGGTGACGACGCGGCTGCCCCATTCGGCCTGCGCGCGCTCGATCGCGGCACGCGCGGAAGCCTCCTGCTCGGCATCGTGGGGAAAGATCGCCGAACGGTATTGGGTGCCGACATCGTTTCCCTGCCGATTGAGCTGCGTGGGATCGTGAGTCGCAAAGAAGATCTCCAGCAGATCCTCGTAGCTGATCACGTCCGGATCGAAGGTAAGCCGCACGGCTTCGGCATGGCCGGTATCGCCGCCGCAGACCTGCCTGTAGCTCGGATTGGGCACGGTGCCGCCGATGTAGCCGCTCTCGACGCTTGTGACGCCGATGACGTCGTCGAACACGGCTTCGGTGCACCAAAAGCACCCGCCCGCAAATGTCGCCTGCTGTTCGGCCATGATGACGCTCCTGAAGTTGACGTTCAGATAGGGAGCGGGGGCCAAGCCTGCTAGAGTGCTTGTCAGTCAGATGGAAATCACCTGACGGCTTGGAAAGCGCGGCAAACAAAGGAAACAGGACCCGTTCCCGGTTCAATCCGACCGGGAACGAGTCTAGGGCACCAGGTTGGCACGGCTGGTGGGCAGGTCGTTTGTCCGTTTGAGGCCCATGCTCAGGCCGGTTGACCTTGGAGCGGGTCGACACCTGCCCGGGCCGCAAGCGCCAGCGCTTCGGCGAGGCCTTCGACTTCAAGGCGCTCCATCATGTTTGCGCGATGCATCTCAACCGTTCGGAGACTGATTCCGATACGCTGCGCCAACTCCTTGTTGGAGAGGCCGGCAATCAGTCCGCGCAGCACTTCGTTCTCGCGCGCGCTCAGGGCTGCAACGCGCGCTTCAGCCGTGCGCCGTCGTTGGGCCATTTCGGTGCGGTCCTTCAGGAGCGTGAATGAGGCCTCCAGGGCAGCAAGCAACGCCTCCTCGGGGAATGGCTTGGCGAGAAAATCAACCGCGCCCAGCTTCATGGCACGGACGGCTGTGGAAATGTCGCCGTGCCCGGTCATGACGAGCACAGGCCATTCGACGCGCTTGGAAGCAAGTTCCGCCAGGAACCGAAACCCGTCCATCTCGGGCATGTGGAGGTCGAGCAGAATGACGCCTGGCTGAAGCTCGGATAGGCTGTCGAGGAAGTCAGGGCCACTCGCGAAAGGGCGCGGCTGGAGCTTCGCGGCGGTCAACATGAAGGTGATGGAACGCCGAACCTCGCGATCATCGTCAACTATGTAAACATTCTGACCCAACAGGTTGATTTCCTTCGATGAGACCGCTCGATCTTGGCGGCTACATCCCTGAAGATAAAACTCGATTAGGTCCAAAATGCAGGCTATTTGGGCGGCAGTCGCTGCCTTACTGCATGCATTTCCTGCCACGGATCGTCGCGCTCCGCGACCCGTGCCGGGGCCGTCTTCAGCGTGAACGCGGCAGGATCGAGCTCTGGGCCGAGTTCCCCCCAGTCCAGCGGCATCGCAACCGGCGCGCCGGGGCGCGAGCGTGTCGAATAAGGCCCGACGGCGGTAGAGGTCGCATCGTTGCGCAGATAGTCGATAAAGATCCGGCCGGCGCGCTCTGCCTTCGAGATACGGGTCAAGTACCGCTCCGGCGCATCGGACGCCATTTGGCCGGAGAAACTCTTCGCGAACGACTTAGCCGCCTTCCATTCTGTAACGGGCTCGATCGGCAAGACAACGTGAAGTCCCTTGCCGCCGGTGCTCTTGACGAAGCTTTCGAGGCCCATTCGGCCGAGGCGGTCGCGCACTTCGAGCGCGGCTGCGATCACGTCCGCAAAGGCGAGCCCTTCGTCCGGGTCCAGATCGAAGATGATGCGGTCGGGCCTGTCGGGCACCTCGACGGTCACGCCCCAGGGATGGACTTCAAGCGTTCCCATCTGCACCATGGCGATGAGCCCGGAGACGTCCTCGATAAAAAGGTAAGGCTCGTCGAAGCCCGGGACCGAGACTTGGCGCAGCTGCGGCAGCACGCCCGAGGCTGCGTGGCGCTGATAGAAACATTTCTTCTGCCGGCCGGTGGGGCAGCGCACCATCGTGACGGGTCGATGGCTGACATGCGGCAGCATGCGATGGGCGATCGCCACATAATAGTCGGCGAGTTCCCCTTTCGTGATCCCCTGCTCCGGGTAGAGCACCTTGTCGGGGCTCGAGAGCCGCACTCCCTCGACGATCCGCTCCTCGCTCATGCCGCCCCTTCAGCTCCCGAAAGGCTCGACGTCAGCGCCGCTGGCCGCGCTTCGTGCTCGAGCTGATCCATCCGGCATTGCTCGGGCGCCTTGTCCGGGCGCCAGCGCAGAAAACGCGTGCCGTGGCGGAAGCGGTTGCCGGTCACATGATCGTAGCGGACCTCGACCACGAGCTCGGGCCGAAGCGGCTCCCAATCGCCAGAGCGTTCGGTGCTCCATCGGCTGGGTCCGCCAGGCGCATTGCCGGTGAAGCCTGGCGCCTCGGCCAAAGCTTCGAGCCGCTTGGTCAGTTCGAGCCGCCCTTCGGCCGGGATGTTCGAGGTGAAGCCGACATGATCGAGCTTTCCCTCTGCGTTATAAAGGCCAAGCAGCAGCGATCCGACCTCCCTCTTCTTGGCGGCATAGCGGAATCCACCCACCACGCAGTCGGCGGTGCGAAGCTGCTTCACCTTCAGCATCGCGCGCTCGCCCGGCTCGTAAATGCCGTCCCTGGGCTTTGCCACCACCCCATCCAGCGCTCCGCCCGCGCTTTGGAGCCAGACTTCGGCCACGCTGCGCTCGTCGGTGAAGGGCGAAAGCAGCAGCGCGGGGGCTTCCTCCGCCGCGTGCAGCCGCTCGAGCGCATCCCGCCGGGCGGTGAGTGGCCTTTCCGCAATGCTCTTCCCGTCCTCTGCGGCCAGGCAATCGAACAGCATCAATTGCGCCGGAGTCTCGCGTGAAAGCTTGCGCACCCGGCTTTCCGCTGGATGGAGCCGCATCTGCAGCGCATCGAACGAGAGTA
>JALYNE010000214.1 GCA_030773375.1 Pseudomonadota bacterium | reverse complement strand
GGCGGATCGTCCGCTGGATGCTGGAGGAGATTGGCGAGCCGTACGAGACGGTCCTCCTCGATTACGGCACCACCATGAAGGCACCCGAATATCTGGCGGTGAACCCGATGGGGAAAGTGCCTGCGCTCAGGCACGGCGACACCGTGGTCACGGAAGCCGCGGCGATCTGCGCTTATCTTGCCGACATGTTCCCCGACCGGGGGCTGGCACCGCCGCCCGGAAACCAGCGACGCGGCCCTTATTATCGCTGGCTGTTCTTCGCGGCGGGCCCGGTCGAAGCGGTGGTGACCGGCAAATCCCTCGGCCTCCTCGCTCCTGCCGACAAAAAAGGAATGGCCGGCTACGGCTCCTACGAGGATACAGTGACGGCGCTGGAGCAAACCGTCTCCCACGGCCCCTATATATGCGGCGACCAGTTCACGGCGGCCGACGTCTATGTCGGATCGCAGATCGGCTGGGGCATGATGTTCGGAGCGATCGACAAGCGGCCGGCCTTCAGCGATTATGTCGGCCGGCTGCAATCCCGCCCGGCCGCCCAGCGGGCCCGCGAAATCGACGATGCGGCCATGCCGCCGAAGCAGGAAGAACAGCCAGCATGAAGAGCGACATCCGCGCCCGGGCAATCGCGCTTTACGATCGCTTCACGCACGCTGAGGCGGACTCGGACGCCTCTGCCTCGGCTATGGATCGCCGCGCCTTTTTTGCTGAGCTCACCAAGCTTGCCGGAAGCGCTGCGGCCGCCAACGCGCTCCTCATCGGCATCGCCGCAGATCCGGCGGCGGCTGCGATCGTGCCCGCGGGCGACAAGCGCATCCGCACCCGAACGCTGACTTGGCCCACCACGGGTGCGCGCCGGATGACGGGGTATCTGGCGGAACCCGTGCGGATCCGCCACAAGCTTGCCTCCGTGGTGGTGATCCACGAGAACCGTGGCCTCAACGAGCATATCCGCGACGTCGCTCGCCGCTTTGCCGTTGCCGGCTTTCGCGCGCTCGCTCCCGACTTCCTGTCAGGCACCGGCGGCACCCCCGCCGACGCCGATGCCGCCCGCCAGGCAATCGGCAAGCTCAATCTCGCCGAGGCGGTCTCGGACGGCGTCGCGAGCCTCGCCATGTTGAAGGCGATGCCGCGCGCCAACGGCTCCGTCGGCGCGGTCGGCTTCTGCTGGGGCGGAGCAATGGTCAATCGCCTCGCCGTCACCGCCGGCCAGGAACTCGATGCGGGCGTCGCTTTCTACGGCTCAGCTCCCGATCCGGCGGAGGCAGCGAAAGTCGAGGCCGACATGCTGCTCCACTTCGCGCAGCGCGACGAGCGGGTGAACAAAACGGGCTTCCCTTGGGCCGAGGCTCTGAAAGCCGCAGGAAAGAAGGTCGACGCGATCGTCTATCCCGGCGTCGAGCACGCTTTTCACAACGACACTTCCGCCGAGCGCTACAACGAGGCTGCCGCCAGGCGGGCATGGGCGAGGACGGTAGAGCTTCTGAGCCGGTCCTTGCGGGCGGCAGGAGTGCCTGTCGCCTGAGGTGGAGCGCCGCGCGCTTTCACCTCAGCCGTGGCTGCTCACGAGTTAAGGGAAGAGTCCGTTTCGGCCACCAGGTCTCAGCGTCGGGTTTGGGGCGTCGGAAGGGCTGCCCGGAACCATTGGAACGGGCGCATAGACGCCCTTCCCCCGCTCGACATGAACCCGACTCCCGCGAAAGCACAGGAAGCTGTCCAGGATAGCAACGGAGCCGTTCGGGAGCCCGGGCGAGGAAGCTTCCGGCGCGCTTGTTCGATCCGCCCTTTTTCGCATACGGGCACTCGCAAGCTGGGGCCCTGCTTTGCTGATGGCCCGCAGTCGGCTGCCGAAACTACGGATTGCCTGAGGAAGGACCCGAACCAGCCGGAGCTGTGCCGCCCTGCGCGCCAGAGTAGAGGCCGCTCCACCAGGACATCATATCACCTGACAGGCGGCGGCCACTCTCTACGAAGGCATTGCGACGGCCGGAATCCCAAAAGTATGCCGTGGCCGCTGCCCCAAGCGCGATTGCTCCAGTCGTCAGAAGGCGTGAGGCGGTCATATTATGTTCGATCGCCTCTCTGAAGTGAGACAAGCCTTCCGCCCAATTGTCCTGCTGCTCGTTCGAATGTTCAGCCATGTCTGCCTCCGTTCACAACAGGCTAAAACGGCACTGCCGCAGCGTGGGTTCCTGATCTGCTAACGACCGGCATCGGGCACGCGACCTTCGTTCTTGGCGCTGGGGCCGCGAACACTGCACGGCCGCGACCCGGCACCGGCACCCTCGCTCATGCCGTCTCGCCGCCGCTTGGGCCCCAGAACACAACCCATGTTTGGAAGTCGTCGCTCATCCCCTCGAAGCGGTGCTCCATTCCGGCCGGCACGAATAAAGCGTCGCCGATGCCGAAGCGCACGCGCTCCTCGCCCCGCACGAACCATCCCGATCCCCGGGCGATGATGTAAAGCTCGTCCTGCGTATGCGGGCGCTGCGCGTCGACGCCCCGCGGCGCGAACAAGAGGAAGCGCATCGTCCCGTGCGTCATCCCGGTGATGAACGGCGGCAGCGGCGAGCCGCTCCCGCATGCCGTCCCCAGCCACGTGCCACTCCCGGTTTTCCATATGCACAATGTGCGGCGCAAGGGCGTCACGGACAAGTGCCCCGGAGCGCTTCCGAGAGAGAGTTGAAGCCGCGGCTAGAGCGGGGACCGAGGATCTTCTCTGGCGAGGCATCGAACCTAAGGCTCGGATCTTCGTTGAGGTAGCGGCAGTTGCAAGCCGATCATCAGAAAGCGATGCAGATGGATCTTCACGAGCTTTGGGCGGTGGCGCTGGGGGTGGGGCTGGAAGCGAAAGACCTCGCGCCTGGCCAAATGGCCATGCGTGCCGTGGTGATCTACATCGTGACGCTGGCATTCGTTCGTGTTGCCAAAAAGCGGTTCCTCGGCAGCGCCAGCGCATTCGATGTCGTCGTCGGAATCATCATCGGATCGCTCGCAAGCCGCACGATCACCGGCAACGCCCCGCTCCTTCCCACCACGGCAGCTATCGCGGCGATCGTCGCGACGCACTGGTTGTTCTCGGCGCTCGCGGTTCGCTCGCACGGTTTCGGCCATCTCATAAAGGGCGGCAGCCGTATGCTCGTCGAGAACGGGCAGGTCTACGAGAAGGGGCTTCGCGCGGCTCACATGACGGAGCGGGACCTGAGCGAAGCGCTCCGTGAGAAGGGCGTCAGCGACCTCGGCCAAGTCGCAGAAGCACGGGTCGAACGGAACGGATCAGTCAGCATCATAGAACGGAAAACGGAGCGGAAGCAGGAACTGCACGTGGCGGATATCGCGATTGCGGACGGGGTCCAGACGGTCCGCCTGGAAATGAAAGGCGGCTGACCAGCGGCCAACCGAACGATCACGATCGGATCGACGTCACTCGTTACCGCGACTGCTATAGGGACCAACGTCTGCTAATGCTGATAAGGTGGCTTGATCGGCACGTTCTATCACGGACAGGCTGCCGTCGGTCTCCAATATGATCGCCTCGATCTTCTCCAGGTCGGAATATCCTCGGGTCCGGGCGGCGAACAAGATACCGGCCTCTGTCATCCCTTCCTTGCGGATGCTGTCCCTCAACAATTCTCCCCTGTGAACCAGCAGGATCGGCTTGCCTTTGAGGAGCTTGTGCAGGAAGCGCCCTCGCATCCCCAGCCACGCCACTAGGAGTTGCAGAGCTACAAGGAGGGCAATGGCAAGTGCGCCCTCGGCCAGGCTCACATCGTCGGTGATCAGAATATTCGCCAGCAACGAACCGACGGCAACGGAAATGGTAACGTCGAAGGCGTTCAACCTGGACAGCACCCGGTGTCCAACCAGGCGTAGAAAGATGAGCAGAATCGCATAAGCGCCGCTTCCGACCACGATCATCCGGAGGAGCTCGTCCCAGCCATCAAACAGCATCTTTGGCTCCAGTGCGAGCATTCCCCGCGAGTTGGCGCGTTCGGCGATTCGACAGCAGGTTTGGTAGCCAAAAACGGAAGGCGAGTCAGTGACTTGTAGCGGTCAGGCTAGAGCTGCTGGGCGCATGGCCGCCCTCTCGCCTGCCTCCGAATGCCGCGCGCTCGGTGGGCGCAGCAAAAGGGCTCGCTGATCATGCGTCCCCGCAACAGTCACGCCAGTGCCCTTGTGCGGAGGTCCCCCGTACGATCTTCGCCTGCTCCTGCGTCCTGAGCCGCCGCTCGCAGAGCCGCGAGAGCGCCTCTCCACCAGCCAAGCGGACGATCCCGAAGCTGCAGCTGAAAAGCCCGTGGTGGGAGCGCGTTGGCTTCCCCGATTTTCCGCCGAGGCACCCGGGCCATAAGTGATGCGTTAACCGCTCGATGACGGAAGAATCTTCAACCTGCGGCCACGATGATGTGATCATCAACGATGAGCTGGATCGCCGGAGGCGGAGAACCGGACTCTAAGTTAAGCCCGCGCTCATCGCGTCGACGAGCATGGCCGCTACCTCACAGCTTCATGGACGAGCGCCTTCACGGTGGCGTGCCGCAGTTTGCCGGTTCCCTTGAGGTAGCGCGCGAGCACGCGCATCTCTGGTCGCAGCCATTGCGTCTCGGCTGGCTTCGCGTCGCCCACTGGAGCATCGGAGGCGAGCCGTTCCACGTTGCGCCAGAACCGCTCCCGGTCAGGATTAGCGAGCGTCACCATGGCTCCGCCCGCATAGGCGAGCTGCCCACCTTCTTCTCGCGCGAGCAATGCCGTGGGCGGCATTCCCGTACTCCGCTCAATCCCGATGACTCCTCTCGCAAGTGAGGAAGGCGTACGCCTTTCCTCGTGCCCCATCGGCCGCGAAACGTCAGCGAAGGCAAAGATTGGCTGTTAGCCGACCGGCAGGTTTTGGGCAGCAGTCGCGGTAAACTGCCGATCAGGGCTGTCGCCGAAGTCGCAGCCTTGGTCGGCCAGTTGGTGCTCGCCGCGGCGCGCCGACGTGGTTTGCTCCTCAAGATTAGTTGAGAAGGTTTGTACTATGCCGGTGCGCTATTCGCATCATTGAACTAACAAGAGGGGCCGAAGCCCCTTTTGTTATCCGCGTTCGCCACGCCTGCGTCTGGGCGGTGGGGGTGCATATTCGACGGGCGGCGGCGGCTCGTCATACGCCATCGGCGGCGGCGCGTAGGTCACTGCCTCACAAGGTGTCCCGGCATTTCGCATTGCGATGCGAACGCGCTCGTCGATGCAGAGCAGTTGGACTGCGCCCTCGCGCATGCCCATGTGGTGAAGCTCACGAGAGAGCTTGATCGTCTCGCAGATGCGGTCCCGCTTCGTGCCACCAAGGCTCACACCAAGGATGCCAGTCTGAACGCCAGCACTCGCGCTACCCAAACAGGTGTCGATGCCGGAAGTCAGCGGAGCAGCATATGCCGTGCTCACCGGGATACGGCGGTTGCGCGCTTGGATAAAGGTATCGCCCTCCACCGACACGCTCGACGATAGGTTCGACGAGTTGTTGGCGTTGTTCGTGTTTGAGTTCGACGCTGTGGCCGTAGAAGGGCCCGTCGAGACGTTGCCAATGGAGGCAGTACCGCCAGTGGCCGATGCACCAGCACGAGCACCTGCCCATGCGCTGTTCCGGTTGCTGTTCGCGCTGACGTTCTGGTTCTGGTTGCGATTCGCGTTGACGTTCTGGTTGCGGTTCGCGTTGGCGTTGCTGTTCGTGTTGGCGTTCTGGTTGCTGTTCGTGTTGATATTCTGGCCGAAGTTGACGTTCCGCAACTGACCAACATGTGTTCCCTTTGGCGGCGCTTCCCAAAGCGGCTGATACACGAGCTTCGGCGGTTTCGCCGGATGCGCCGGCCTCTGGCCATAGCTGCCATGCGGCAGCTTGGCGACCGAGTTGCCTTGCGGCTTACCGCAGTGCCTACCGCTGTAGCCGTAACCACAACCATTGTTGGGGTTTCCGTTCCCGCCGTACTGAATGTTCGGGTATCGATAAGCCGGATATCCCGACCCTGACGCGAGCGCTGGCGTTGCCAGAGCCACGCTGGCCAGAAGAATTGCGAGGCGCATTATAGTCTCCCTGTTATGAGGTAGTCTCCCCCGC
>JALYNE010000213.1 GCA_030773375.1 Pseudomonadota bacterium | reverse complement strand
GGAATTCACTGCTCGCCTTGTTCGTTTCAGGGGCGAGAAGATCGAGCGCCTCACGATCAGCGACGGAGGCACGGCGAACGCGGCCAAGGCTGCCGTCGAGGCCGGTCGCTTCACCGTCGCTTCCGTTGACACGAAGCCGCTCACTCGCAACCCACCGCCGCCCTTCACGACGTCGACGCTCCAGCAGGAGGCGGCGCGAAAGCTCGGATTTTCCGCTAGCCACACGATGCGGGTCGCGCAGGGCCTCTATGAAGACGGGGCAATCACCTACATGCGAACCGACGGCGTTCAAATGGCGCCGGAGGCGATCTCGGCGGCACGCCGTGCAATCGCCGATCGCTACGATGCGAGCTATGTTCCCGACAAACCGCGTCTCTACCAGACCAAGGCCAAGAACGCGCAGGAAGCGCACGAGGCGATCCGTCCAACCGACTTTGGCCGTGACCGCGCTGGCTCCGGCGACCACGGGCGGCTCTACGACCTCATCCGCAAACGCGCGCTGGCAAGCCAGATGGCTTCGGCGCGGCTCGAGCGCACGAGCGTGGAGCTCGCCGATGGCTCCGGGCAGACTGCGCTCCGCGCGACGGGGCAGGTCGTGCTCTTCCCCGGCTTCATGGCGCTTTACGAGGAAGGGCGCGACGATACGGACGACGAAGAAGCGCGGCGCCTGCCGCGGCTGCGCGAAGGCGATGCGCCTGCCAAGAAGGCCGTTCATGCCGAGCAGCACTTCACGCAGCCGCCACCCCGTTATTCGGAAGCGAGCCTCGTCAAGAAAATGGAGGAGCTCGGGATCGGTCGTCCATCGACCTACGCCGCCATCCTGCAGACGCTGAAGGACCGTGAATATGTCCGGGTCGAAAAGAACCGCTTCTATCCGGAGGAGAGCGGACGGCTGCTGACCGCTTTCCTCGAGCGTTTCTTCGAACGCTACGTGTCATTCGATTTCACCGCCGGGCTGGAGGACAGCCTCGACGACATCTCCGGAGGCCGGGCGGAATGGCAGGCGGTGCTCGATGCCTTCTGGCGCGATTTCAAGCCGAAGACGGCTGAGATCATGGAGCAGAAGCCCTCCGAGATCACTGCCGCGCTTGACGAATTTCTCGCGCCCTACCTGTTTCCAGAGCAAGGCGACGGCACCGATCCCCGGATCTGCCCCGCCTGCGGCGACGGGCGGCTTGCGCTCCGGGGCGGCCGGTTTGGCGCGTTCGTTGCGTGCTCGAACTACCCCGAATGCAAGTTCACGCGCCGTTTCGGACAAGGGGGGGAGGAAGCGGCCGGCGATGCTGGGCCGACCGTGCTCGGCACGGATCCCGCCACCGGGCAGGAAATCACGCTCCGCACCGGCCGCTTCGGCGCTTATGTCCAATTGGGCGACGGCAAAGACGCCAAGCGCGCATCCATTCCGCGCGATGTCCCCCAAGCCGAGTTGGACCTGGAATGGGCGCAGAAGCTTCTTTCGCTGCCGCGAACGATCGGCACCCATCCGGAGACGGGCAAGCCCATCGCCGCCTCGATCGGCCGCTATGGACCTTATCTGGCGCACGACGGCAAATATGCGAAACTTGGTTCAACTTCCGACGTGTTCGAAGTCGGCATGAACGCCGCGGTGGCGAAGCTCGCTGATGCCGCCAGTGGCGGCGGCCGCGCCCGCGGCGCGCGCGAGCCGCTGAAAGTTCTTGGTGCGCATCCGCGGACCCAAGCCGAGTTGAAGCTGATGGAAGGGCGCTTCGGCCCCTATGTTACTGACGGCACCACCAATGCCACGCTTCCAAAAACGGTCACTCCCGAGGCGCTCACGCTGGAGGAAGCCGCGCAACTGATCGACGAGCGGGCGGCAAAGGGAGCTCCTGCGAAGAAGGCCAAGGCAAAAAAGGCTCCCGCAAACAAGGCTGCGCCCAAAAAGGCTCCGGCGAAGAAGGCTGCGCCGAAAAAGGCGGCGAAGACGAAGCCTTAAGGCGCAAAGATGCTGGGCTGGTGGACGATCGGCCGGGCGACTGGCACCGGCATCTCCGCCGGGCTCGTCTGCCTCGTCCTTTGGCCGATCTACGCCGCTTATCAGGAGCGGGTCCTCTGGCCTTTTGCGGCGGCGCTTGCGCTGGCCGCAGTTTGCGGCCTCTCGATCCTCGCCATCACCGCCGCGGACATACTCTTTCGGAGGCGCGGCCGGAGCGTCCGCCCGATCCGCGCCTTCGACATTGCAATTGGGGCTGGCCTGGCTGTGCCAAGCATCCTCCAGCTGAGGGCCCTTTCGGAGCAGCTTCAGGCCATCAGCAGCTGATCGTCCTTTGCTGCCACGAGGAAGCTGACGAGTCCCTCCGTCTCGACGCCTGTCGGCAACGCTCCCGCCTCCACCCGCGCCAAGGCGAGACCGCTCTGGCACGCGCTTGATGCGCACACCCAAAGCAAGAGCTTCATTCAGCATCTCCTGTGCGGAGGGGAGCCCCGGCGGCGCATCGCTCTCGTCCCCGACAAGCGAGACCGCCTGCGCCTGGAGGAAGATGCGGGTTTGCCTTCCAAGCGCGGCGCTGGCAGCGGCGACTTCAAGCGCCGCATGGAAGCGCCTGGCATCGTCGGTAGCGACGATCATGCTCAAGCCTTGCATGCGAGGCACCCCGGATCCTTGGTTAGCTTCAGGGTGCGAAAGCGGAGCGAAAGAGCATCGATCAGCAGCAGCTTGCCCGCGCTGTCCTCGCCAAAGCCGGTAATCGCGCGGATCGCTTCCATCGCGCCGAGACTGCCCAGCACACCGGCCACCACCCCAAGCACGCCCTGTTCCGAGCAACTTGCCTCGGGACGGTCCGGGTCGCTCCCGACCAAGCAGCGGTAGCATGGCTTGTCCGCCTCCCAGCCGCGATAAAGAGCAAGCTGCCCTTCGAACTGCGCCACCGATGCGGAGACGAGCGGGACCTTCGCGGCAAGCGCATGGTCTGCAACCGTCAAACGCGTTTCGAAATTGTCGCTCCCGTCGAGCACGACATCGGCGCCAGCGATCAGCCGCTGTGCATTGGACGCGTTGATTCGTTCCGGCAGATGCTGAACAAGGACGTCTGAGTTGAGTGCTTCCACCGCTTTTGCGGCAAGGCTTGCCTTGGGCTCGCCGATGTCGGCTGTTCCAAACAGCGTCTGCCGCTGGAGATTGGAAAGCGAGACGCTGTCGTCGTCGATGATCGTCATGCGTCCTACGCCTGCGGCGGCGAGATATTGGATTGCGGGCGATCCGATGCCGCCCGCGCCGACCACGAGGACGTGCCCTGCGAGGAGCCGCTTCTGACCCTCACCGCCGATCTCCTTGAGGACGATCTGCCGTGCGTACCGCTCGAGCTGATGGTCGCTGAGGCTCACCGCCCGGTGGAGCCGAACCCGCCGGCTCCGCGATCGGTCTCGTCGAGGCTCGAAACCTCGTTGAACGCTGCGCGCTGCACCGGCGCCGGCACGAGCTGCGCGATCCGCTCTCCCCGCACGATCTCGAATGGCTCCTGACCGAGATTGGCGAGGATCACCTTCACTTCACCGCGATAGTCGCTGTCGATCGTGCCGGGCGTGTTGAGGCAGGTGATGCCGTGCTTCAAGGCGAGGCCGGAGCGCGGCCGGACCTGGACTTCGAAACCGTCCGGGATCGCTATTGCGAAGCCCGTCGCCACCGCATGCCGCGCTCCGGCCGGGAGCGTCAGCGTCTCGGCCGCGACCACGTCGAGCCCCGCCGCAGCGGTGCTTGCATAGGAAGGGAGGGGAAGCCCCTCGCCATGCGGCAGACGTTTCAGCCTTATGTCGATCATCACCTGTCCTGTCCCTGACCCAGATAGCGCGCAACCCGCTCGGCAAGGCGACTCGCCACTTCCTTCTTCGGCAGGCGCTCCCAGCTCTCAACGCCCTCGGCACTGACGAGGTGGATGCTGTTTTGATCTCCCCCCATCACGTCTCCCGACACGTCGTTGGCGACGATCCAGTCGCACTTCTTCTTTTCTCGTTTGGCTTTAGCGAGCTCAATCACACGGTCGGTCTCAGCGGCGAAGCCGACGAGCAGCTTCGGTCGCTGCGCGCTGGTCGCAAGACCGAGCAGGATGTCGGGGTTTTCCGCCCAGGCGAGGGGCGGTGGCCCCTCCATTTTCTTGAGCTTGCGCGGCGATGGATCCACGCGCCAGTCGGCGACCGCTGCGACCAGCACCGCCGCGTCGGCCGGAAGTGCCCGCTGAACGGCGCCGTCCATTTCGCGCGCCGTTTCGACATCCACCCGATGGACGCCGGGTGGGCTGGCAAGACTTACCGGGCCCGCCACGAGCGTTACTCGCGCCCCCAGACCGGCGAGCGCTTCGGCAATGGCAAATCCCTGCTTTCCCGAAGACCGGTTGGCGATCAGTCGCACTGGATCGATGGGCTCGTGCGTCGGGCCTGCAGTGACGATGACGTGCTTGCCAAGCAGCCCGGGAGCCGATCCAGCCGAATCTATGGGTGTGCCTTCCTTCTCGTTTGACAAAGCATGAGGAGCATCGAGAGGAACAGCCCGAATGTACTCGAGCATCGCATCGAGGATCGCCTCGGGCTCCGGCAGCCTGCCCGGCCCTTGTTCGCCGCACGCCATTTCGCCCTCGTCCGGATCGAGCACGATCACACCGTCCTGCCGGAGCTGTGCGACGTTTCGTTCGGTTGCCGGGTGCTGCCACATCCTTACGTTCATTGCGGGCGCGGCGAGCACCGGCTTGTCGGTCGCCAGAAGCAGCGTCGTTGCGAGATCGTCGGCGATGCCGTGCGCCATCTTCGCCATCAGATCGGCCGTCGCCGGACAAACAAGGATGAGATCGGCCTGCCGGCTGAGCTGAATGTGGCCCATCTCGACCTCATCCTTGAGGTCCCAAAGGCTCTTGAAGACTCGGTTCTCGGACAAGGCGGCGAGCGTCATCGGGGTCACGAAATGCGACCCTCCGTCCGTCAGAACGCAGGTCACGGACATGCCGGCTTTGCGGATCAGCCGGACCAGCTCGCAGCTCTTGTAAGCCGCAATCCCGCCGCCAATGATGAGGAGAATGCGCTTTCCCCGCATGCGCTCAGCTTAGGAGCAATGAAGCTGCCGCGCCAGCCGCGGCAGCGAGCGCCGCCGTCAGCACGTATCGGGCCGATCCACGCGGTTGGATCACCGCAACACCACGGAGCGGCGGCTCCGGCGGCGCCGCTCCGGGCGGCGGGTAATAATGGTCGATCCGGCGGATGAGTTCAGGAATCCTTGCGAAGGTCCTGAAATCCCGCACGATGCGATCGGCCACAGCCGCCTCGGGGCCGAGTTCGGTTCGCACCCACTCCCGCAGAAAAGGCTCCGAGGTCTCCCACATGTTGATGTCGGGATCGAGCGCGGTGGCGACCCCTTCCTCCATGACCATGGTCTTCTGAAGGAGAAGGAGGTGCGGCTGCGTCGGCATGTCGAATTCGCGGGTGATGGTGAAGAGGCCTTCGAGCATGCGCCCGATCGAAATGTCTTTGACCGGAAGTCCGCGGACCGGCTCGCCGACCGCGCGTAAAGCCGTCGCGAACTCTTCGACGTTGTGGTGCGGCGGCACGTACTGCGCTTCGAAGTGGATTTCCGCGACGCGCCGGTAATTGCCGACGATGAGGCCGTAGAGGATCTCCGCAAGCCAAACGCGTGCCTGCCGGTCGACGCGCCCCATGATGCCGAAATCGATCGCCGCCAGCCGACCATCGCGAAGGCAGAACAGGTTCCCCTGGTGAAGGTCGGCATGGAAGAAGCCGTCGACCACCGCCTGTCGCAAAAAGGCGCGGACCAGGACGGCGGCGAGCTTCTTCAAGTCATGGCCTGCTTCCAGCAAGGCGTTTCGGTCGGAGAGCTTGATGCCGTCGATCCATTCGAGCGTCATCACCCGGCGCGCGGTGCGGGACCAGTCGATCTGCGGCACGTAGAAGCCGCTTTCCGCGACGAGATTCTCGCGCAGTTCGGAGGCGGAAGCGGCCTCACGGCGGAGATCGAGCTCGCGCATCGTCCATTGGCGGAAGTGCTCGATGACCAGCCGCGGACGAAGGCGCGCGGCCTCGCCACCCATGGCTTCGACCTGGGCTGCGGCCCATTCATAAGTCTCGATCGCGCGGG
>JALYNE010000212.1 GCA_030773375.1 Pseudomonadota bacterium | reverse complement strand
CGGCCGAAACGCTGGCCGGCGCTCTCGGCGAGCGGCTCTTCATGTTCGCGGCGCTTCGCAAGCGGCTCAAGGAAGGGTTCGGCGTGGATACGCGCATCGTTCCGCCCGAACTGCTCGATGGCACCAGTCAGCATTACGACTACCACCGCAAGCGGCTGATGCTGTCCGAGCTGCTACGCTTCGAAAGTCGCACCTTCGCCGTCGCCTACCAGGTGGCTCTGTTCGAGTTTCGGCCGCTCCTCGCGCGGATGCTCGAAAGCGCCATCCCGCCCGACCAGCCGTCGCGCCGCCTCCTCCACATGTCGTTGGCCAATTATGCGGCCGGCGCGATCATGATGCCCTACGCCGAGTTCCTCACGGCTGCCGAGCGGCACCGCTACGATGTGGATCGGCTGTGCGCTGAGTTCGGCGCCAGCGTCGAGCAGGTCGCGCATCGCCTGACCACCCTCAGCCGCAGCGGGGCGCGCGGCATCCCCTTTTTCATGCTTCGTGTCGACGCCGCCGGAAACGTCTCGAAGCGCTTCGCAGGGGAAAGCTTTCCCTTCTCCCGGTTCGGCGGCACCTGCCCGCGCTGGAATCTTCACACGGCCTTCCAGACGCCGGGGCGAGTGGGGACGCAGGTCGTCGAGACTCCGGACGGCCAACGCTTCTTCACGCTCAGCCGGACGGTGGACCGCGCCATTCGGCTCGACCCGCGCGAGGGCAGTCAGCTTGCCATTGGCCTCGGCTGCGATCTCAAATTCGCGTCAAAGATCGTCTACTCGGACGGGCTCGACCTCACAGAACCTTATGCCACCCCGATCGGCCCCGCCTGCGCAATTTGTCCACGGCTGCGATGCCCGCAACGCGCTGCCGCGCCTGCCGGGCGAACGCTGACGGTGAACGAGATGCAGAAAACCATTTCGCCTTATCCGTTCCTCGGGGGCTAAGCACATAGCCTCATGAGCTCGCCGTTCGGGGCGCCCTCCGCCGGGCAGACGTGTACAGCTGTGGGTTCAAACTCTCGGAAATGTCCTCTAGAGCGCGCGCCATGTCCGATATCGAAACATTGAGCCGCGATCTGCTCGAGCGCATCCACGCGGCTGGCGATCTTACCAGCCTCGAGGCCGAGCGGGTCACAGCGCTCGGGAAACAAGGCGCGATCACCGGGCTGCTGAAAACGCTCGGAGGGATGACGCCAGAGGAGCGGCAGGTGGAAGGTCCGCGAATCCACGGTCTGCGCGAACGCGTCGCCGAGGCAATCGCGGCACGCAAGGCGGCCCTGGAGGCGGCGGAGCTCGAGCGCAAGCTCGCGACCGAAATGCTCGATATGACGCTTCCGGTCGCAACTGGCCCACAAGGCACAGTCCATCCGGTGAGCCAGGTGATGGACGAGCTTGCGGAGATTTTTGCGGACCTCGGCTTCTCGGTCGCGACCGGCCCCGAGATCGAGGATGACTGGCGCAATTTCACTGCGCTCAACATCCCCGAGACGCACCCCGCGCGGGCGATGCACGACACCTTCTATTTCGGGGAAACGGACGATGAGGGCAGGCGGATGCTGCTACGCACCCACACCTCCCCCGTCCAGATCCGTACCATGATGCGTCAAAAGCCGCCGATCTACATCATTGCGCCAGGCCGGACCTATCGCTCCGACAGCGACGCGACGCACACGCCGATGTTCCACCAGGTCGAAGGCCTCGTCATCGACCGCGGCATCCATATGGGCCACCTCAAGTGGACGCTCGAGACCTTCCTCAAGGCTTATTTCGAGCGCGACGACATCGTCCTGCGCCTGCGCCCAAGCTATTTCCCATTCACCGAGCCTTCGGCGGAGGTCGATGTCGGCTACTCCGTCGTCAAGGGCCGCCGGGTGCTGGGCGGGAGCGATGCCTGGATGGAGCTTCTCGGCTCCGGAATGGTCCATCCAAAGGTGATCGCCAATTGTGGCCTCGACCCCGACGAGTGGCAAGGCTTTGCCTTTGGCTGCGGCATCGATCGGCTGGCGATGCTGAAATACGGCATGGACGACCTGCGCGCCTTCTTCGACGGCGATGCGAGGTGGCTGAAGCATTATGGCTTCTCCGCATTGGACGTGCCGACCCTCAGCGGAGGAGTGGGCGCATGAAGTTCACCCTTTCCTGGCTCAAGGATCACCTGGAGACCGAGGGAGGCGCCGGTGAGATCGTCGAGACGCTGACCAGCATTGGCCTTGAAGTCGAAGGCGTGGAGAATCCGGCGCAGAAGCTGGCTCCCTTCATCATTGCCGAGGTGCTGACCGCGGAGCGCCACCCGCAGGCCGACAAGCTGCAAGTGCTGACCGTCGATGCCGGCAGTGGCGGCCCGATCCAGGTCGTGTGCGGCGCTTCCAACGCTCGCGCTGGGATCAAGGGAGTCTTCGGCGCACCGGGCGCTTACGTCCCGGGCAGCGACCTCACCCTCAAGGTGGCCGCCATTCGCGGCGTCGAAAGCCGCGGCATGATGTGCTCGGTGCGCGAGCTGGAGCTGGGTGAGGAGCATGACGGCATCATCGAGCTGCCCCAGGAAGCGCCGGTCGGCGCGAGCTTCGCCGGATGGGCCGGCCTCGACGATCCGGTTATCGACATCTCGGTGACACCAAATCGCCAGGACGCCATGGGCGTTCACGGCATCGCTCGCGATCTGGCAGCGGCGGGGCTTGGCACCTTGAAGCCGGTCCGGGTCGGGCAAATCGCCGGCAGCTTCGCCTGCCCCGTCGAGATCCGCACCGAGGACGCGGAGGGCTGCCCCGCTTTCTATGGCCGGGTGATCCGGGGCGTCACCAACGGCGAGTCACCGGCCTGGCTACAGCAGCGGCTGAAAGCCGTTGGGCAGCGCCCGATCAGCGCGCTTGTCGATATGACCAACTACATCATGCTGAGCTATGGTCGCCCCTTGCACGTTTATGACATCGCCAAGCTCCAAGGCGGCCTCGTCGCCCGCAGGGCCCGCGAAGGCGAGGAACTGCTCGCTCTTAATGGCAAGACCTACACGCTGGACCGGGAAATGACTGTCATCGCCGACGATGCAGCGGTGCACGATATCGGCGGCATCATGGGCGGCGAGCATTCGGGGGTCACCGAAACGACAACGGATATCCTCATCGAATGCGCTTACTTCGATCCGGAGACGATCGCCCGGACAGGCCAGAAGCTGGGCCTCACCTCGGACGCCCGCACACGCTTCGAGCGCGGTGTCGATCCAGCTTTCCTCGCGCAGGGCCTAGCGCTTGCCACCGACCTCGCACTGGCACTTGCCGGGGGTGAGCCTTCAAAGGCAATCCACGCCGGCACGCCGCCTGCGCTCGAGCGGACCATTTCCTACCGCCCCTGCCGTACCGCCGAACTCGCCGGTGTCGACGTCCCGGAGGCGCGGCAGAGGGACATCCTCCGCCGCCTCGGTTTCCAGGTCAGTGGCGAAAGCGCTTGGAACGTAACCGTGCCGTCGTGGCGCCGTGACGTCGGCGGATCGGCCGACATCGTCGAAGAGGTTATCCGCATCGAAGGGCTTGGGGCCGTCCCCTCAACCCCGCTCGCTCGCGCCCCCGGTGTTGCGGCGCCGACCGCCACGCCCGAGCAGCTCCTCGAGCGGCGCGTCCGCCGGACCGCGGCGGCGCGGGGCCTCAATGAAGCTGTGACCTGGAGCTTCATCTCCGAAGGGGAGGCGCAAGCCTTCGGCGGGGCTGCCTGGATGCTTGAAAATCCGATCTCCGAAGACATGAAGGCGATGCGCCCTTCGCTGCTGCCGGGATTGATCGCCGCTGCACGCCGTAACATGGCCCGCGGGGCCGAAAGCGTGCGCTTGTTCGAGCTTGGCCGGCGCTACCTTGCTGATGGCGAGCGGCCCACGTTTGCCATTCTCCTGGCAGGCGAGCGGGTCCCACGCCACTGGCGCTCGGGCCGGGCGCAGCCGTTCGATGCTTATGATGCCAAGGCCGAAGCGATGGCGATCCTCACGGCAGCTGGCGCACCGGTCGACAATCTCCAGGCGCTCGAGGGAACTTCCGGCGTGTACCATCCGGGTCGCTCGTCGCGGCTCTCGCTCGGACCCAAGAACGCGCTCGCCGAATTCGGCGAACTTCATCCTGCGACGCTCAAGGCCTTCGACATTGCCGGGCCGGTGGTAGCCGCCGAAATTTTCCTCGACCGCATTCCGCAAAAGCGCTCGAGCGGGCACATGCGGGAAGCCTATGCGCCGCCGCCGCTCCAGGCCGTGAGGCGCGACTTCGCATTTCTCGTTCCGCTCGCCACGAAAGCCGACGCGCTTCTCCGCGCCGTTCGCGGCGCGGACAAGGTCGCGATCACGAGCGTCAGCCTGTTCGACGTCTTCACCGGACCAGGGGTGCCTCAAGGGCAGAAGTCGCTCGCGCTTGAAGTCAGCCTGCAACCGGGCGACAGGAGCTTCACCGAAGAGGAACTGAAGGCGATTTCAGAGCGGATCGTGGCCGCGGCAGGCAAGGTCGGGGGCCAGCTCCGGGGCTGATCACTGGGTTTGGACCGCTTCGCCGGCCAAATCCCAATGTCCATCCAGCCAAGCGACGATCTCGCGTGCAGCCGGGTGGTCGACCTCAGCATATCGCTGGCGCAACGCCGCGCGGCGGTCGCCGAGCCGGTCGAGACCGGCGTCTTCCAGCGTGAGAAGGTCGCGCTGAACCTGCGCGGCAAGGTCGTCCCCGAGCACCGCACGAGCGGCGCGCGCGAATGCGGCGCCATATTCGTACGCCTCGCCGGCTTCGTAGCTCTCGACGAGGGTTAAAGCGGGGATTTGGCTCAGCACCGCCTGAGAGGCGACGTTGATGCCGTGTGCGGAAATGTGCGGAGCAATGGCCGCCGGCCGGCCGGTGAATGCCCGGAGGTGCAGGTGCTGCGACATGCGTGCGCCGTCATTCACGGGATAATTGTCCCAAAGGAAGGGCCTTCGCCCCATCTGCTCTGAAACCCGGCGCAAGTGGCCAGGAGAAAATCCACGCGCGCAGACCTCCTCGCCTGTCCACATGATCTCCACCCCCGGGCCCAGCAGGCGGCCCAGCGTTTCGAGATATCCCTGTGGCCGCGTTCCAAACGCCCGATCGAGCACCGGGTCGTCCGAATAATAAGTGGGGCAGCAGATCATCCGGGCTTTTCCGCTGCACTGCGCCGCCAGCTCGACGATCGCCGCCTGGCGCTCGGCGAGGTGCGGAACGTCGCCGCGCATGTCGTCGAACAGAATGGCAAGATCGTCGAAACCGACGTCGGCCAGCCAGGCGAGCTTGGTTGCGATCAGCTTTTCCCAGCCGGCCTCAGGGGTCAAATAGAGTTCGAACGGACTAAGGCCGATGCCGAAGCGGAGGCCGGCCGCCCGGCAGGCCTTAGCAAAGCCTGCCATCTCCGCGAGCTCGGTCTCCGGGTGCGGCTCCTGCCAATTGCGCCGGAGAAAGGCGTCTGCTTTGGGGGCGTACAGGTAGAAGCGGTAACCACGTGGCCCGAGGAAGTCGATCGCCGCCCGCCGCTCAGCCCAGCTCCACGGCGGCCCGAAAAACCCTTCGATCAAGCCGAGTTCAACATCCATGCCGCTGCTCCTCGCCCGCCATCAGTGGGAAGCGGCGCCGCGACGGCGGTGCCTCGCTTCCTGGTGAAGCGCCTCGACTCACGGCACTGCATCCAGCGCGTTGATCGCGGCGTGCACCCGGGCCTCGACGTCCTTGCGCGGGAGGCCGGGGGGAATCGGGTCACCGAAGCGCATGGTAACGACGCCTGGCCGCTTGCTGAAACTCCGTCGTGGCCAAAGCCGTCCGCTGTCGAGGGCGACGGGAACGACAGGCAATCCGAGCGCGCGGTAAAGACCCGCAAAACCTGCCTGAAGGGGCGGTTGCTCGCCGGGTCCGACGCGTGTGCCTTCTGGAAATATGGCGATAGGCCGCCCCTCCGAAACGGCCGCTTGGGCTGCCTTGAGCATCCGCCGCAGCGCCGCGGCGCCTCCTTCACGGTCAACCGGAATAACGCCGTAGCGCTGCGCTGCCCAACCCCACAAAGGGATGTCGGCGAGCTGCCGCTTCAGCACCACCGCCGGTTCCTCGAGCAGCAGCACGATTTCGATGGTCTCGAACATCGACTGGTGCTTTGC
>JALYNE010000211.1 GCA_030773375.1 Pseudomonadota bacterium | reverse complement strand
TGGTTGGATGATCCTCGAGCGCGGCGGGCTGATGCTCGAATTCTTCCCTCACCCGGGTCTGGATCCCGCCCAAAGCTGGTTCAGTTGCTGCCTGAGGCTGGGCGACCTCGCCGGCTTCTACCGCGAGTGCGTCGAAGCTGGGTTGCCGGATACGCGGCGGGGCTTTCCTCGACTTCACCCTCCGCGTCAGGAAGAAAGCGGCCTCACCATGGCCGCGCTCATCGACCTTGATGGAACGCTGCTCCGGCTCATTCAGAACTGATCGAGCTCGCGGGAGGCCGATGTCCAGGGCGTAGCGATCGAAGGCAAGCCGCGCCACCACCTCCGGAAGGCGAGTCGAGGACTTATCGAGAAATAATGGAGGCTTTCCGCATCAACAATCAAGGGGAGGGCAAGGACTCCCGGCTCGGCTTCTCCCATGCTCATCAAATTCGACGAAGACCGGCAGGACGGCGGATGAATGCGAATAAAGTGCTGGGGAACTTGCGTTTTTCGCCTTCGACCTGAGCCAGCCGGATGGAAGATCAGGAGTGCTTGGAGGGAGGAAACGAATGAGAAAGCTTGTGCTGGCGTCGCTGGGTGGCGCGCTCGCGCTGCCGAGCGGCATTGTTGCAGCCGAGGAGTTGTCGCGCGGCGCGCACACGATCATCACCCCCAAGAAAGTTGCCTGGAGCGAGGCCCCGCCTTCGCTCCCGCGCGGTGCACAGGCCGTTGTGCTTTATGGCGATCCAAGCAACGCGGGCGTTCCAGATACCATCCACGATCAGCAAAGGCGCACCAGCCGGCTGTCGATATCTGGAGGCGGGCCGGCTGACGATCGCCGGAGGCTTGCTCAGGGCGCTCGGCTGTCTCTCGATACTGCTCGACAAGAGCTTTCGAGGCTTGCCTCCTGACAGCCGAGCAACGTGCACCAGAGGATCATGACAGGAACCTCTGCTATGCTCCGCGGTTCGCAAATGCTGTATCATGGCACGCCGCTGCACATCGTCCCGCAACCCCGACCTGGAGGCGCACGTCACAGCGCGGCGGCCGATGGTTTATGAGGAAGGTCCTTGCGACCTGGAGGATCGCCCGGCGCACGTCCGGGCAGCCTCCGGACTCAGTGCTTTCAACGAGTACATCGCCGTCATTCAAGACGATGCGAACTGGCTCGCCCTGATCGATGTCAACGAGCGGATCACCGCTGTCCCGCTTCCGCCCGGACCAAGCGGAGCACGGCTGTTCAGCAAGAGCCGCGGGAACAAGAAGGACAAATTCGACCTGGAGGCATGCATAAGCATTCCGGGTACCGGCGGTCACGAGTTGGTGGGCTTCTCCTCCGGCTCACGTAAGGGTCGAGAATGGATCCTGAGGGTGAGGGGGGCCAGCCCGTCGACCGGGTCGTCGTCCCGCGCCAAGCGGCCGGCGGAGCAGATCGCGTCAGCCTTTGAGGCAGAGTTTCTCGAGGCCTTGCCTTTCTACGAGGCGATGAGATCCAATGTTGAGTTCTCTGGAGCAGGGCTCAACATCGAAGGCGCGGTTACTCTCGACGACGATCGGATCCTTCTCTTCCAGCGAGGCAACGCCAAGCCTCATGACGGCTTGGAGCCGGTGGATGCCACGGCGGAACTCTCATGGGCGGCTCTTTGCGCGCACTTGGCGGCTCCCCATGAGGTCCAACCTCCAGCTCTAGCCAGAATAACCACTTACGAGTTGGGCAGGCTGGACGGAGTACGCCTGACATTTTCGGACGCGGAGAATCTCGGTCATGGCCGCATCCTCTTCTCCGCTTCCGCGGAAGAGGAGAGCACAGGTCGCATCGCCGGCTCCATCTTGGGGGTGATAGAAGCGGATGGCTCCGCCCACTGGACGGAGCTTGTGGATGAGGAAGGCCGAGCTTTTCGGGGAAAGATCGAGGGGCTCTCCCGAGATATCCGGGATCCTCGGAAGGTGCACTTCGTCATCGACGACGATGACGAAACCGTTCCTTCCGAAATATTCGAAGCTGTCTTAAGCGCGGGCTTCTTCGGGAAATGCTGACAATCGGCAGCGCATGAGCGAGAAGGAAGCTCCCGCTAGCCTCGTTCCCGGTTGGATTGAACCGGGAACGAGTCCAGTTTCCTTTGTTTGCCGTGCTTTCCGAGCCGTCAGGTGGTTCCACCTGACCGACAAGCACTCTAATCCAGCTTTTGCACCAGCAATGCTCGGCAGAATTTGAACCACTGAGGGATGGCGCAGGGTTCGATGCGGTCGGGGTGAGAGGTTCTTCGGAGGCTCGGTTCCGCCGAGACACTGATGCTGGCTCGAGCTGAGTTCGCTTCTGCCTCAGCCTGGGCGACGGCCCGCTCAACCTGGTCTGCAATCGGCGCTCCTCCCTCATTCACCGCCGATCCCCGCGTCCAGGGTTCATCGAGGGCGGCAAGTCCGGCAGCGATCGCAAGCGCAGAACACGCAAGCGAGACTTGCGCGAGCTGAACCCAAACTGGAATTCGGCGACCGCGGTAAGTCCTCATCCTCCGTGTTCCCGCACTGGCAGACAGAGAAGCAATCATGCTGAAGCCACCATAGACCAGCGCCTGCGCAAGCTGAACCTTTTACACACTCGTCTGCCGCGAAGCGGAGGTGTTCGCGGCCCGGGACGCTGCCATCGGCTCCTCCCACAAGTTGGGAACGCCCAGGCGGCGCTAACCCGTTTGAACGGTGCGCGCCCATTTAAGGAGGCGCAACTCACAGGCGCGCCCAGCTGCTGCTCCGAATGAGGCGTTCGGAGCCGCTTGATGCCGGCACGTGCGTGTCATCAAGCAGGACGGCCAGACGATTAAAGCCGAGCTCATCGAGCGCGTAACGGGTTTCTCGCCATCCGAGTGATTTCAGGTCAGGGGGAATGGCCTGGCGGCTTGGAAATCATGGGTTCGCCAACAAAGCTGGCCTCGTTCCTGGTTCAACGAAACCGGGAACGAGTCCGGCTGGCGAAGCTCCCATAGCAGAGTAAGTGGATGCCGTTTCGCAAAGCGTTTGCCGGCCCCAAAAAGTAATGGGGGCCAGCGTTTCCGCCAGCCCCCACTTTCCCGAGCTATCCCCGCTTCGCCCGAAGGCGGTGCGGTCTTCACTGGGCGGAGAAGGCCCTGGTTCCGTCTTGCGACTTCCCGCTCGGCCCTTCTCGGGTCGCCCGGCCGAAGCATTGCTGCCTCGATCGGATCCCCGGCGAGTCGCTGCGCGATATTGCTATCCCGGCAGCTTCTCTTTCGCGGTTCCCCTCGCCAGGCTTCGGGTTCCGCCGGACTCCTCCGGAAAGTGGGAGCGGCTTTCGGCTTTCGCCTCTGCCTCACGCTTCTTCCATCGGCTCGCCCTGCCTTCCGCTTCGGCGGCTTCCGATCCTTTCGAACCTCGGCCGCCTGCCGCTTCCGGCAGTGCCCCGGAGCTTCTTCCGCTTCCGGTCGATCCGCTCCCGGGCACAAATGGAGAGTGTCACCGCCAACCGAGTCGCGCAACGGAAATCAGCCTGTGGATAACTAGGATAACGGGGATAATTTCAATGGCTTTCTGCCTCTGCCAAAGCGAACGGAGGAGGCTGCCGGTCATCCCTGGCATGGTGCTCAGCAGGAGGCTGGCGCGACTTGCCCAATCGCGCGAACGCGCCTGCGGCCTGACTTGCGCCAGGGCTTCGAGAAAGCCCTTGTTGACCAGAGCCGATCCCAGAAAAGTCCACCGCATTGCTTGGTGCTGGGCGGCCAGAAACGCTCGCGCTGATCCTCCGGCAACGTTCGGCCGATCGCCGCCTCGAGGGACCCGAGATCGAGCTGCGCCTGCTGCTAAAGGCCGGCGTCCGAGTCCGACCCATTGCGGACATTCGGCGTGAGCCTACAAACAGGGGATCGCCCGCTTCCTATTTACCGCTCCCGGTCCGCACCCGCCCTGTTCCAAACTAGCCGATCATCTTTGGGGTTCCTTCAGTCGCTCGTGCGTCAGATTGCGGGTGAGATTGACCAGACCAGTTCCCCCGATGGAATGACGACGACGATCATCTTCATCGATGGCGAGTAAGCCCGACCGGGAAGCGCCCACTGCAGGCATTCGGAGCCGTCGGCGGGCACCCCGAAAGGAGACGTTCGCGAGGCTGGCAGAACGTTCAGAACTCAAGTCTAGGCGGCCTCGAGAAGGATGAGCTTTGCCGAGGCGGATCGGTTGAGCGCTGTGAAAGGATCGGCGTTCATCGCAGACCCCATGCCGAATACCCCATCTACCTCGACCTGCTTCCGGAAGAGGCACCCTAGATCCAAGAGCCGAAGTGCCGATTCTTGGACCATGGACGAGAGAGTGGTAGGAACGCGAGCGCCTGAACGCAGCTCCTCGTCGCAGGCCGAACTCGTCCAATCCTCTGCCGCGGGAATGCTCCAATGACGCTCCTGAAACTGCTCTCTGCTTTATCCCTGTTCCTGCTGACCGCTCCGGCTTCGGCCGCTCCCGACACGATCTACCTCAATGCAAACGTGTGGACCGGCGAGAGCGACGATGCCTTTGCGCAGGCATTCGCAGTCGAGAAGGATCGGATCGTCGCCGTCGGCGCCAACGATGCGATCGCCGCCCTTGCCGAACAAGGAACGAAACGGGTCGATCTGGAAGGACGGCTGGTCGTTCCCGGTTTCATCGACAACCACACTCATTTCCTGGATTCATCGCTCGCCCTCAGTGCCGTGCAGCTGCGGGATGCGGCCACTCCGGCCGAGTTCGCCGCGCGTATCGCCGCGCGGGCGAAGGATCGGCCAGGCGAATGGATCCTCGGTGGTGACTGGGATCACGAGCTTTGGGGCGGCGAACTGCCGATCCGGGACTGGATCGACGCGGCCACAGGCGATACGCCCGTTTTCGTCGTCCGCCTCGACGGCCATATGGGCCTCGCCAATTCGGCCGCGCTGAAGCTCGCCGGGATCGACGAGAGGTCCACCGACCCAGCCGGCGGCACCATCGTGCGCGACGCGCGGGGCAGGCCCACGGGCCTCCTCAAGGACAGCGCCATGGATGGGGTGCAGCGGGTGATTCCGGAGCCTTCCGCGGCACAGGTGGACGCGGCGCTCCAACGGGGATTCGCCCACTCTCTCGCGCGCGGAGTGACGCAAGTCCACGATATGGGCAACTGGCTCTCGTTCGCAGGATTCCGGCGCGCCCGCGCGGCCGAAAAGCTCCCGATCCGCGTCTATGCATTCGTGCCGATCGCTGACTGGGCCCGGATGGCGGCCTATGTGAAGAAGGAAGGTCGGGGCGACGACTGGCTGCGCTGGGGCGGCGTCAAGGGCTTCGTCGATGGGTCGCTCGGCTCGACGACGGCCTGGTTCCACCAGCCCTATAGCGACATGCCCGAGACGAGCGGCCTGACCGTAACGGATCTGGCGCAATTGACCGAGCGGATCGAAAGGTCGCACGCCGCCGGCCTCCATCTGGCGGTCCATGCCATTGGTGACCGGGCGAACGAGTGGCTTCTCGACGCCTTCTCGAGGGTTGGCGGGCGGAACGTGCGTAATGCGCGCTTTCGGATCGAGCATGCGCAGCACCTGGCACGGAGCGCGATCCCGCGCTTCGCCGCGCTTGGCGTGATCCCGTCGATGCAGCCGTATCACGCGATCGACGACGGACGCTGGGCCGAAAAGCGGGTCGGCGCCGAGCGCCTGAAGGACATGTACCCGTTCCGGTCCCTGCTCGTTTCGGGGGCGGCTCTCACCTTCGGCTCGGACTGGTCGGTCGCGCCGCTCGATCCCATAGCCGGCATCGATGCGGCGGTGACGCGCCGGACGATCGACGGGAAGAACCCTGATGGCTGGCAGCCGCAGGAGAGGATCGGAGTGGGCGATGCGTTGCGGGCCTATACGTCGGCCAATGCTTATGCCGGATTTCAGGAGGACCGGCTCGGCAGGATCGCCCCTGGCCAGCTCGCGGATTTCGTGGTGCTCTCACAGGACATTTTCCTCGTCGACCCAAAACAGATCGGCTCAACGACTGTGCTGCGGACAGTGGTGGGAGGAAAGGAGCGTTACCGAGTACCTGCTCGCATCCGTTAGCGGACGGCACTTCTACGTCCGCTATGGGTCGATTGTGTTGAAGAAGTCGGTTTTTGAGAGAAGCTGACGTTGGCGCTGGA
>JALYNE010000210.1 GCA_030773375.1 Pseudomonadota bacterium | reverse complement strand
GGATTGAACCGTCGAGGGAAGGGCGCAAAGGAACAGCACGCCCGTCCAGAGCTCCGGACTGAGCACTCCCGGCAAACCCATCGAAAGAGCAATCCCGACCAGCGGGAACACCAGGAAGGTCATCGCCAGGATCGCCAGGTGGAGGCGCCAGTCGGTGATTCCCGAAAGCAATGCCTCCCTCGGCAGGCGAACGCCGTGGAGGAAGAACAAAGCGAAGATCGCCGCCAGCGTCAGCCAATCCGCCGCTACAGCCAAGCCGCCGCGGACGGGGAGCAGGCTTGCAAGCGCAACCGTGCCGAGCAGCCAGAGGATGAACCTGTCGGGGAGGAGGCGCGAAAGCAAAGCTGTTCTAAGTTCACTCGCCCTTGAAAGCCGCGCCGTCCTTGTAGCGGCTTTCGATGAAGCGGCCTTGGGTTGCAAAGGCGTCGAGATCCTCGCGTGCCAGCTTGGAGCCGATTTCGTCCAGCGCGTGCCGTGCGGCGTCGAGCCCGGCGACGAGCCGTTCATCCACTGTCAGTCCTTCGCCGTCGCGCTCGTGCCGGTAGGCCGCGGGAACGCGCTCATAGCGCTCGATCAGCTCGGGCAGGTGCTTGCCCATCAGCCGACGCGCATCCTGAGCGAGCGGGTCCAGTGCATCGACCTCGGCGAGGCGGCTTTCGAGCAGTGGCAATCGTTGGCTGATTGCGTCCAGCCGTCGGACAGCCGGAGGCGGCAGGGCTGCGCGTCGAGCCACGAGCATGCCATCGAGCTGACGGACCAGCTGCCGGGTAGGCAGTTGTTCGCTATACTGCACCCGCTTCGGCTCACGCGGCCAAGCCGAGAAGAAGATCAGCACGAAGAGCATCGCGATCGTAACGATGAACAGGCCGTTCCAGCCGATCGGCCCGACGAACAGGCCGAAGCCGATCGTCGCCACAATCAAGGCGGCAAGCGCGATGGCTATGTTGGCAAGGCGCCTGCCGAGGCGCCTTGCGGTCGGCCCAATCTTCCGCCGCGTCGCCGCCCGGGCGGCCGGCGTTTTCCCATCCAGCCGCGCGACCAAGTCGTCGAAACGGGCAATCGCTTGATCGACGCTGCGGGGATGCCGGCCCATCTCAGCCTTCTAGCGCGCTCAGCGGCGATCGCTCGCCCGACAGGCGGTTCTGCTCGACGCCCTCTGCGCGTGCGATGTAACCGCGGCTCTTTTCGACCTCGCTGGTAAGGACGTCCACCGTCTGTTTCATGTTGCCGAGCGCCTCGACCTTGAACCGATCGATCGTGTCCATCGTGTCATAGATGTTCTGGAAGGCGCGCTGCAGCGTCTCGAGCGGGATGGTTGCAGAAGCTGCCTGTTTATGGATTTCGCCCGTCTGGTTCTTGAGCATGTTGCCGGTGCTGTCGATCACGTTGGCTGTGGTCGTGTTGAGCGCCGTGATCTGCTCAAGCACCAGCTTCTGGCTGGTGAGCGCCTGCGCCACCGTCACCGCGGTCCTCAGCGCCGCAACCGTCGTCGTCGAGGCTCGATCGACCCCTTTCACCAGCTCGATGTTGTTCTTCTTGACAAGATCGAGGGCGAGATAGCCCTGCACGGTCACCGCCATCTGCGTCAGGAGATCGGTCGTTCGCTGCCGGGTGTAGAACAAGGCGGTTTCGCGGATCGCCTTGGCCTTGGCGGGGTCCGTCGCGTCCAGCTCGTTTGCTTTTTCCTCCAGCCGCGCGTCCATCGTCTTCGAGATGTGGATCATCTGTTCGAGCTTGCCCATCGTCTTCCACATGTTCGCACGCTCGACGTCGATGGCGGCATTGTCCATCAGCAGTTCGTCCTTGCCGGAAGCAAGGCGCGCGAGGATGGTCGAGATGTGACTTTGGGCGGACTTGTAGCCGTCGAAGTAATTTCGAAGCTTCGAGCCGAACGGAATGATGCCGAACAGCTTCTTGGGCGCGAGCAGATTTCCCCTCCGCCCCGGATCGAGGTCTTCCACGGTTCGGCGGAGTTCGGTCAGGTCGGCGCCGATGCCGGTGTCGCTGCTGATCGCCTTCACCGGTCGATCGAGAAAGCGGTTGGAGTGCCCTGCCGCTTCGGCGATTTCCTTCCGCCCCATTGTGGTGAGCTGGTCGATTTTCTTTCCGAACTCGGGACTGTTCGTGTCGGTGGCGACCAGATCGTCCACGAACGCGTCGACCTTGAGCTCGAGCGCGGAGCGCTCCTCCTGCTCCAGCGGCACCAACCCTGCGGCCTCTTGCGGCTGCACCGTGGTCACCACTTCGGGGGCCTCGAGCTTCAGCTTCGTTTCGGTGGCCATGCTTCCCCTTTCTCCGCTTGCGGAGCGAAGATGGGGGAGAGAAGCCATGCGATGCAAGACCTATCGTGTATTATTTTAGCAACACAGCTCGCCCCATCAAGTCTGCGCATCGGAATCCGCAGCTCGCGCGTTGATGCTTTCGCCTTGAAAGGAAAACCGAAATGCGCTCGTTGCTTTTGCTCATCGCACTCGCTGGTTGCGCCGCAACGGGGGGCGAGCCTGGAGGTCG
This sequence comes from Pseudomonadota bacterium, assembly GCA_030773375.1. Classification (GTDB taxonomy): domain Bacteria; phylum Pseudomonadota; class Alphaproteobacteria; order Sphingomonadales; family Sphingomonadaceae; genus Allosphingosinicella. The sequence continues at coordinate 3,618 of JALYNE010000210.1, read as the reverse complement.
CGAGGCGGACGCATTTGCACGAGAGCTTGCCGGGCGGACTGCCGGCGAGCCCGAAAGCTGCGTCGCGGCGATACAGAACCAGCCGCTGAGGATCGTCGACCGCCGCACGATCGCCTACGAACGCGGCGATACGATCTGGGTCAACCGGCTGGAGCGGGATTGTCCGGGGCTCCGGCCATTGAACACGCTGATCGTCGAGGTCCACGGCAGCCAATATTGCCGGGGCGACCGCGTCCGCGGCCTTGAGACCGGAGCAACAATACCGGGACCCATCTGCATTCTTCGCGACTTCGTTCCCTACCGGCAAGGCGGGACGCGCTGATGCTCGCCCTGCCGAGGAGGCTGCACGCCGCATCCTGAATTTCCCCCGCTGGGGCACAGGCGATCACCGGGTTCCGGCGCTGGTGATCGAGGACCAGAGCAGCGAATGCTCGTTCCGGGCGCGCAGCCTTATTCGAGTTTGAAGCGAGCGCTGGAACAGGTTTGGAGCTCGGCTGGGAGAGCATCATGAGTGCCGTCAACAATAACGAAACAGAGAAACGCTTCGAGCTTGAGGAGGAAGGCGAGACCGCCTTCGTCACCTATGTCATGAATGGCGACACGATCACTTTCAGCCATACGATCGTGCCGCCCGAAATCGAAGGGCGCGGCGTCGGAAGCCGGCTTGTCCGCGGCGCGCTCGACGCCGTGCGCGAGCAGGATTTGCGGGTCGTTCCCCAATGCTCGTTCGTCCGCGGCTACATCGAGCACCACCCTGAATACCAGGACCTTGTCGCTTCCTAATCCTCGGACGTTCGGCTCACAGGTTCGGAAGCACCTGGTTCGCTTCGCCCCAGCCTTGGAGCATCCGCGACGACGCCCGCTCGACGAGGAGCTCAGCGTCCCTGACCGTGAACCGCGCCCCTGAAGGCATATCGTCCAGCTCGTCCCAGGTGATCGGGGCCGCGACCGGCGCATTTTCTCGCGCTCGGCTCGAATAAGGCATGATTGCGGTCGCGCCGCGCCCGTTGCGCAAATAATCGAGGAACATGCGTCCCTTGCGCCGGGCCTTCGCCAGGTTCGCCGTGAAGCGCTCGGGCTCAGCCGTCGCGAGGGCAACGCAGAAGCGCTGGGCAAAGTCTTTGACTGCCGGCCATTCGGCCTGTGGAGTGAGTGGGACGATGACGTGGACGCCTTTGCCGCCCGTCAGCATCGGGAAGGTCTGGAGCCCCATGTCGGCGAGATAGCGCTTCAGGTCGCGGGCTGCCTTCTTCACCACATCGAAGCTGAGCCCTTCGTCCGGGTCGATGTCGAAGACGAGGCGATCGGGGCGCTCGACATCCTCGACCGGGGAACCCCAGCCGTGGAATTCGATCGTTCCCATCTGCACGCAGGCGATGATCCCGGCGAGATCCTTCACGTAGACATAATCCTCGATCTCGCCTTTTTTCTCCTCGATTTCGATCTGATGGACGCTTGGCCCGAAGCTCCCCGTGTTGTGCTTCTGGAAGAAGCACTTCTTGCCGCGACCTTGAGGACAGCGGACGAGGCTCAAAGGCCGGTTTGCAGTCCATGGGATCATCAGCGGCCCAACCGCTCTGAAATATTCAACCAGCTCACCCTTGGTGACGTTGGAATCGGGGAAGATCACGCGTTCGGGGTTGGTGATCTTGATCTTGTCGGGTGGGGCGCGCTCGATCCGCTGCGGCCGTTCCTCGACCACCTCTTCGGCCGGCTTGTCGCCGCGCAGGCCAATGAAGCTGGGATGCCGGATGACGCCCTCGGAGGTGAACTCCGCAAACGCGATCTCGGCAACCAGGCGAGGCTTCACCCAGTGAGCGCCGCGCGCATCCGCGCGCGGGACCTCCACCGGCGCCTTTGGCACCTCGATCTTCTGCATCTCCTGGAGCAGATCGTGGATCAGCTGCATGCTGAAGCCGGTGCCGACTTTGCCGGCGTAACGAAGCTTCCCCCCCTCGTTCACCGCCAGCAGCAGCGACCGGAACCCCCGGGCCTTGGCATCGCTTGGTGTCCAGCCGACGATCACGAATTCCTGGCGGAGCGTGCATTTGACCTTCAGCCAGCATTTGGTGCGGGTGCCCCGATAGGGGGCGTCGGCTTTTTTGGATATGATCCCTTCCTGGCGGGCCGCGCACATCGCCTCCAACAGCTTTTCCCCCTGGCCGACAATGTGGTCGGCGTAGAGGATGTGCGGCGGGCGGCCGTCTCCCAGCAGCGAAGCCAGCCGGGCCTTGCGTTCGATATTGGGAAGGCGGGTAAGGTCCTCGCCATCGATTTCCAGCGCATCGAACAGAAAGGCGGTGAGCCCCCGCCCGCCTTCGCTGATCGCCTGCTGGAGCCCGGAGAAACTCGTACTGCCGGCCTCATCCAGCTTGACGATCTCGCCGTCGAGCAGTGCAGTCTCGCACTCGATCGTGCGGGCAGCCGCCGCGAGTTCGGGGAACTTGTCCGTCCAGTCCAGCCCTGACCGCGTGTAAACGCGCGCATCGCCGCCTCCGATGGAAATGAGGCATCGATAGCCATCATATTTCATCTCGTGGATCCATCCGGAGGCCGTCGGCACATGATCGACGAGCGTGGCTTTCTGCAGTTCCCGGAATGGGGGCGGCTTGGATCCTCCCCGGGATGGGGAGGGGGACCGCGTTCGTTTGGCGCCCGGTGGCGAGGCTGCTCCGGACTTGGTGCCAGCCCCTTCCGCCCCACGAGGTGGACGCAGGCCCTTCGTCCAGCTCGCGAGCTCCTTTGCTTTCTCGCCCGCCGCGATCTCCTGCATCGTGCGTCCCGTCTTGATGGAGGTCAGATACTTGTCGGTGAGACCGGCGGAGCTTCCGGCATATTCGTCCTCGATCTTCCTCAAGATCCAGTTTTCGGCCTTTTCTCCTGGGCGGCGCTTCAGCCGGATGAGGATCCACTCGCCCTTCATCCGCTCTCCATCCACGGTGAAGTGCAGATGCCCCTGCTCGAGTGTTTTGCGCGGGTCTTTGCGCGGATCCGGTGACCAGGTGCCGCGGTCCCAAAGCATCACCGTGCCCCCGCCATATTCGCCCTTGGGGATCGTGCCTTCAAAGGTGGCGTAGCTCAGCGGATGGTCCTCGGTGCGGACCGCCAGCCTTTTATCCTCGGGGTTGGGGCTCGGCCCGTTCGGCACCGCCCAGCTCTTCAACACACCATCGAGTTCCAGCCTCAGATCGTAGTGCAGGCGGGTGGCATCGTGCTTCTGGATCATGAAGCCATTGCCCTGGCCCCAGCTCAGCGTGTCGAACGCGCCTTGCGGCTCGGCCGTCTTCGTGAAGTCGCGTTTCTCGTTATATTTCGAGAGCGGATTGGGCTCACGCGCCATGCGCAATCACCGAACGCGCGATCATCCTGCAGCGCGTTTTTTTGCCGGAGCAGCCTTGGCCGGAGCTTTCTTGGCCGGCGGCTTTTTCGCAGCCGCTTTTGGTGTCGCTTTCTTCTTCGGCGCAGGCTGCTCTTCCTGGGTGGTGGTGGCGCCGGGCTTTTCGATCGAGCGCTTCAGCGCCGCCATCAGGTCAACGACGTTCATGCCGCGAGGCGGCGCCTTATCCTCGTCCTCCGCCTGAATGGTCGCGCCTTTGCGTTTGCGCTCGATGAGATCGT
>JALYNE010000209.1 GCA_030773375.1 Pseudomonadota bacterium | reverse complement strand
GGTGAAAGTGAAGAGCGGCCATGGCCGGCCATAGCAAGTTCAAGAACATCATGCATCGCAAGGGCGCGCAGGATAAGAAGCGCTCGGCGATGTTCTCCAAATTGAGCCGCGAAATCACCGTCGCGGCCAAAATGGGCACGCCCGATCCCGACATGAACCCGCGCCTCAGAGCCGCGGTCAATGCGGCCAAGGCGCAGTCCATGCCCAAGGACAACATCCAGCGGGCGATCGACAAAGCATCGGGCGGCGATGCGGAGAATTACGAGGAACTGCGCTACGAAGGCTTCGGGCCGGGCGGCGTGTCGCTGATTGTCGAGGCGCTGACTGACAATCGCAACCGCACCGCCACCAATGTCCGCACCATCTTCTCGAAGAATGGCGGGAACCTCGGTGCTTCGGGATCGGTGAGCCACGGCTTCGAGCGGCTGGGGCTCATCACCTATCCCGCTTCCGTCGGCAGCGCCGATGATGTGTTCGAAGCAGCGATCGAGGCAGGCGCAGAAGATGTCGCCTCGACAGCCGACGGACATGAAATCTGGACCGCTCAAGACGATCTGCACGAGGTCGCCAAGATGCTTGAAAAGTCGCTTGGCGCCCCAGAGAGCACGAAGCTGGCCTGGCGTCCGCAAACGCCCGTCGAGGTCGGCGCGCAAGACGCGGAATCGCTTTTGAAGCTGATCGACGCGCTTGACGATGATGACGATGTCCAGACCGTCTGGGGCAATTACGAAGTTCCCGATGCGGTCATGGAGAAGCTTTCCTGATTCTGATCGGCCTCGATCCCGGCCTCGGCTGCACGGGCTGGGGGGTGATCGCGGCTGAAGGCAACCGGCTGAGGCACCTGGGCAATGGGCAGATCAGGACCGATGCCAAGCACGATCTGCCGGCGCGGCTGGTGGAGCTTCACGACCGGCTGTCTGCCGTCTTCGCGGAATATCGGCCCGAAGGTGCGGCCGTTGAAGAAGTGTTCGTGAACGAAAACCCGCAGTCGACGCTGAAGCTCGGCCAAGCCCGTGGCGCAGTGCTGCTTGCCGCGGCCAGGAGCGGAATGAAGGTTGGCGAATATGCACCAACGCTTGTCAAGAAAGCGGTGGTGGGAACTGGCGGCGCGGCAAAGGCCCAGGTTCACGCAATGGTGGCGCGGCTGCTGCCGGGAACGAGCATCACTGGCGCGGACGCGGCCGATGCCCTCGCCGTGGCCATCACGCACGCCCACCATCTGGCTACAAACCGCGCGGTCAGGGGCTTTGCAGCGTGATTTCCAAGCTGAGGGGACTCCTCGACAGTTTTGGCGCGGACCATGCGGTGATCGACGTCCGCGGCGTCGGCTATTTCGTCGCAGCCTCTACGCGCACGCTCTCGCAACTGGGCGCAATCGGAAGCGAAGTCGTGATCCACACCGAGATGCAGGTCTCGGAAGATGCCATTCGCCTGATCGGCTTTACGAGCGCCGAGGAGCGCGACTGGTTCCGGCTCCTGACCTCCGTGCAGGGGGTCGGAGCCCGCGTTGCGCTCGCTATCCTTTCGGCCCTTTCAGGTGACGACCTCCACCGCGCCATTGCGAGCGGCGACAAGGCAATGGTCGCGCGTGCCCAAGGCGTTGGACCGAAGCTCGCGCAGCGCATCGTGAACGAGCTGAAGGACAAAACAGGCGGGGTGGTGCTGGGCGGGGCGCCTGCGCTCGCCGCGCCAACGGGGGTCGGCGCGGATGCGGTCTCCGCGCTCGTCAATCTCGGCTTCCGGCCCGCGGAAGCCTCGGCCGCGGTTGCTCAGGCCGAAGCGGAGGTCGGCCCCGGGCCGGGCCTTGACGCTCTGGTTCGCACCGCGCTCAAGAAAGCCGCGCGTTGAGCTTTTTGGCAGCGGCGTAGCGATTGGCTGCTCTGCCTAGGCAAAGCGCGTGACAGCAGACTCGGTTTCGCTAAAGCTGCTCCTCGTGGAGCAGGATCGCATCATCGCTGCCGGGCGGAAACCGGAGGATCTCGACGCGGCCTTGCGCCCGAAGACGCTGGACGACTTTGTCGGGCAGAAGGCGGCCCGCGAGAATTTGCGGGTGTTCATCGAAGCAGCGAAGGCACGCGGCGACGCCCTCGACCATGTGCTCTTCTTTGGCCCCCCCGGGCTCGGCAAGACGACGCTCGCGCAGATCATCGCGCGCGAGCTCGGCGTGGGCTTCAGGGCCACTTCGGGGCCGGTGATCGCCAAGTCCGGTGACCTTGCGGCGCTCCTCACCAATCTGGAAGACGGTGACGTTCTGTTCATCGACGAGATCCACCGCTTGAACCCGGTGGTTGAGGAGGTGCTCTACCCGGCCATGGAGGATCGGGCGCTGGACCTGATGATCGGCGAGGGTCCGTCGGCACGCTCCGTGCGCATCGATCTGCCGCACTTCACCCTGGTGGGAGCGACCACGCGCCAGGGGCTGCTCACGACCCCATTGCGGGATCGGTTCGGGATCCCGGTGCGCCTCACTTTTTATACCGTGGAGGAACTGGAGCAGGTCGTCCGGCGTGCCGCGCACCTCTTGGGGCTCAGTCTTACCGACGATGGCGCAACCGAGATCGCACGCCGCTCCCGCGGCACTCCACGCATCTCAGGACGCCTCCTTCGCCGGGTACGGGATTTCGCCCATGCCGCCGGGGAGTCGGTGGTGAACGCGCGCGTCGCCGATAGCGCGCTCACACGGATGGAGGTCGACGCCCTTGGCCTCGATGCGATGGACCGGCGCTATCTCAACATGATCGCTGACATCTACAAGGGTGGTCCGGTTGGTGTCGAAACGCTTGCTGCGGGCCTCAGCGAACCACGCGACACCATCGAAGAAGTGATCGAGCCTTATCTGATCCAGCTCGGTCTGGTCGCGCGGACGGCGCGAGGACGCTGCCTCAACGGCCGCGCCTGGACTCATCTCGGCCTGACGCCGCCGCAGGGAACGGCGCAAGCGGGGCTGTTCGAGTAGGAGAGGGGAAGTGGGGACCGGCTGGGTTTTGCTGCGGCAGCAATTCTCCTTGGTGCCCCGAGCCATGCGCAGGAAGCAGCCAGCGCGCCGGCTGCGCCCGATTATGCGCAGGAGGCGAACTGGCTCTGTCTTCCCGGGCGCAGCGATCCTTGCGGTCAGCCGCTGCCGACAACTGCGCTCAACGCCAACGGCTATGGCTCCGTCGGGCAAAGCGTTCCGGCCAAGAACCCTCCGCTCGACTGTTTCTACGTTTACCCCACCGTCTCGCGGGATCCCGGCGATAATTCCGATCTCGTGGCGGGCCCGGAGGAACAGAGGGTCGCGGCCGTCCAGTTCGCGCGGTTCGCGAGTGTGTGCAGAACGTTTGCACCAATTTATCGGCAGGCAACTTTGGCTTCGTTGCTTCGGGCGGTGAGCGGAGGCGAGTCAGCGCAGCGTCTTGCCCTTGCCTACTCGGACGTGGTTGCCGCCTGGCGGCACTATCTGGCTCAGCACAACAAGGGCCGTCCGTTCGTGCTGATCGGCCACAGCCAGGGAACGATTCATCTCTGCCAGCTTCGCGCGCGCAAGATCGAAGGACGGCCGGCGGCGACGCGCATGCTTTCGGCGATGCTGATCGGCTTCAACATCGAGGTGCCGGAAGGAAAGCGGGTCGGCGGCACGTTTCGCCACACGCCGCTCTGCCGCCGCGCCGGCGAAACGGGTTGCGTTGTTACCTACGTCTCTTTCCGGGCCACCAACCCGCCGCCGGCCAATGCCTTCTTCGGCCGTGCCGTCCGGGGATCACGGTCGGCTGCACGAATCCCGCCGGGCTGGGGCGGGGAACGGCGGCGCTTGACAGCTACTGGTTTGCCGGCCCGGCGGCGACCAGCAGCACCACCCCGATCCAGTGGTCATCCTCCGGCGCGCCGCCGACGGCCTTTTTGAGGACCCAAGGCTTGGTATCGGCTGCCTGCGTGAACAAAGGCCCGCTCGGCTACCTTTCGGTGACGGTGAACGCAGATCCTGCCGACGCGCGGACGGACCAGATCCCGGGCGACGTGACGCTCGGCGGCCGCATCGCACCCGGATGGGGGCTGCACCTTGCCGACATGAACTTGGCTATGGGGAATCTCCTGGCGCTGATCGAAGCACAGACCCCCAAGGGGAGGTCAGTACCTCCGGCGCAAAAAGCACTCGGCTCGTCCCGCCGTGGCCAAAGAGGCTTGCCGCGCCGAATCCGGTGCCGGTAGAGCCGCTTAGGTGGGTGGGGATTATGGTAAACCGTATCGCGGCGCGATCGTGGGCAGGGCCCATCATTTTGCGCTGCGCGTCTATTTCGAAGACACCGACGTGGCCGGCATTGTCTATTATGCCAACTACCTCCGCTTCATGGAGCGGGCCCGTTCCGACATGCTCCGCGCTCTCGGAGTCGACCAGCGGGCGGCGCTGGAGAGCGGCCACGGCGTCTATGCCGTGGCCGAAGTGGGGATCAAGTACAGGAAGCCGGCAAAGCTCGACGACGATCTGCTGATCGTCACCGATCTCCTCGAGATCCGCGCGTCAAGCGTCGTCATTCATCAGCGAGTCATGCGCGGCGATGAACTTCTGACGGATGCAAGGGTGACGGCCGCCTTCCTCTCTCCCGAAGGGCGGCCGAAACGGCAGCCGCGGCTTTGGGTGGAAATGTTCGAACGGCTGAAAGGGGAACAAGGTTCGTGAGCAATCAAGGTGCGGCGATGGCCGAAGCGATGTCGCCCGTGGCTTTGTTCATGCAGGCCGACATCGTGGTCAAAGGCGTCATGCTGGGGCTCATTTTTGCCAGCATTTGGACTTGGGCGATCATCATCGCCCACGCCCTCCGGATCAGACGGGTCAACCGCGAAAACGAACGCTTCGAAAAGGAATTCCAAGAGGCGACGGACATCGACCAGTTCTATACGAAACGCGGCAAGGACGAATGGCCGAGCGCCAAGGTCTTCGCGGCCGGCCTTGCGGAATGGCGCCGGTCGACGGCCGGCAAAGTCGTGGACCGCGAGGGGGCTCGCTCCCGGCTCGCGAGCGCGATGCACTCGGCCGTCACCGCTGAGGTGGACCGTCTGGCGGAGCGCCTCAACATCCTCGCGACAATCGGATCGGTGGCACCGTTCGTGGGCCTGTTCGGCACCGTTTGGGGCATCATGCGCAGCTTCAACGACATTGCCGGGGCCAACAACACCAGCCTGGCTGTCGTTGCCCCCGGTATCGCAGAAGCGCTGTTCGCCACCGCCATTGGCCTTTTTGCCGCAATCCCTGCCGTGATCGCCTACAATCGGATGAGCTATGGCATCAATCGCATGGAAGCGCGCCTGTCCCGCTTCGCCGACAGCTTCCACGCCGCATTGAGCCGCGAACTCGAGTACGAAGGATGAGCGCGATGAGCATGCCGCCCCAAGCGCGCGTCCGGGAGGCGAAGTAAGTGGCGATGGGGCCCATCCTTGGCAGCAACCGCCGTGGGCGGCGCACGCCCATGGCCGAGATCAACGTCACGCCGATGGTTGACGTGATGCTTGTGCTCCTCATCATCTTCATGGTGACGGCGCCGCTTCTTGTTGCAGGCGTACCGGTCGACCTGCCCGACAGCAAGGCGGGTGCGCTCGACCAGGAGGCAAAGCCCGTTCAGATCTCGCTCGACCAGACCGGCACGATTTTCATCGACGAAGCACCCATTGCCGAGGAGGCGCTTGGGCAGCGGCTCGCTACGATCGCGGCCTCATCGCGTGAGGAGGGCGGGCCGCGCATCTTCCTGCGGGCCGACAAAGGGCTGGATTATGGCCGGGTGATGCGGGTGATGGGCGAGATCAATGGCGCGGGCCTGCGCAAGGTGGCGCTCGTGAGCGACCCCGGCGAGGAGCGCTGATGGATCGGGTGGAGGCAACCGGCCTCGGCGTTGCGCTGGCGGGACACGGGGTTCTGCTGGCGTTGCTAACGCTCGGCCTTGCTTCCGCCACAACGAAGAAGCCGCCCCTCAGCCAACCGCTGGAGGTGTCGTTCGTCGAGGATGCGGCGCTTGAAAGCTCTGCTCCGACGCCGTCGGACCAGGCGCCGGCGGCAAGGCTTGCCGAGCTGGAAGGACCGGTCGAACCGCTTGCCCCTCCGCCACCGGCAATAGAGCCGGCCGCCGCCCCGGTGCCGGACCCGCCTGCACCAGCACCGCCAGCCCCGACGCCGACCCCGGTCC
>JALYNE010000208.1 GCA_030773375.1 Pseudomonadota bacterium | reverse complement strand
GGATGATGATGAATGTAGCTTCGTATCCGTCATGGTCATGTCCCCTTGTAGCCGCAAACGCGGCGAGTATACCAGGAGGTTGCGTGGGACATGCCGTTTACACCCGTTATCTTACACTCCCGATGCGCTCGCGGGTAATGCCATTAACGAGCTCACCGACCTCCTCCAGCGTTCGCTGCTTTCCGTCGTCAAGGCCATAGCGCAGGCGCATGATTTTCTGCTCGCGCGCTGGCAGCCTACTGAGCAACTCGTCGAGATGCCGCGGCAGCTCGCTATCGGCCGCGACAGTGAAGGCTTCGGCCTGCGACGTATCAGCGATCAGCGCTCCGAGCGGGACTTCGTCGCCGTCCTTGCCGACGTAGGCTGTTGCATCGAGGCTCTGGGGCAGCGTGGTCTGCATCTGCATGGTAGTGAGTTTCTTTTCCGACCAGCCCAGCGCTTGCGCCAGCTCCGCGTGCGAGGGCTCGCGCCGCAGGCTGGTTTCCAGATGGGATTGCACCTGCTTGATGTGGAAGAGCGTCTCGGTCACATGCACCGGAAGACGAATTGTGCGCGCTTGGTCAGCAATAGCTCGCGTGATAGCCTGCCGAATCCACCATGTGGCGTAGGTGGAGAACTTGTACCCCTTCGTGTAGTCAAACTTCTCGACGCCGCGCATGAGGCCCACATTGCCCTCCTGAATCAAGTCCAGAAATGCTAAACCTCGGCCTCGGTGCTTCTTGGCGATGCTCACGACCAGGCGAAGATTCGACTCAATCAGGCGTGCCCGTGCGTCCGTTCCCGCCACAACGAGCTGTTGGAGCGCGCGCCGCGTTTCATCGTCGAGACGAGCATCGGGTTGATTTAGTTGTTCCTGGGCGAGGTTGCCGGCCTCTATCGCCTTGGCCAGCTCGATCTCCTCCTGCGCGGTTAGGAGCCTATGGCGGCCAATCTCACGCAGATACATACGGGTTGTGTCGTCCAATTCCCCATCAGCGGCGGCACCCTCGTCCTTGTCGTCATCGGCGCCATCGTCGTCTTCCGCTGATGGGGCGATCAGAAATTTAGCGGCGGCTCTCCCGTGCTGGCTACAGCCGCGGCCGTGGATGCCGTCCGGCCGGAAGCAACGTCCGGCTGCTCGACGGCCTGCGGTAGGGGCGCAGCCGGCGCTGCTACCCCCTGAACCACAGGGAGTGCGTTGGCGACATTCGGCCCCGGCAATTCGCCGCCAACGAGTCCATGGCCGCGGATGCGGTGCATCTTGATCGGCCGGCCAACCGCTTTCCGGACCTGGCAATTCCCATAGCCGCAGGGCACCAGGTCAGCGGCCTTTGTATCGGCTGTCGGTGCCGTGCGCTCGTCAGGAACAACGACCGGCGGCGTGTCGGCCACGTCCGGTTCCGGCTCGCTCTCGGCAGTATCACCCTGGAGGCTGAGCGGCTCGGGCGACTGGGTGTCGGCAGCGTTGACCGAAACGTTCGGCGCTTCCGGCGTAGCCTGCTTGGTCCGGGCGGTCAGCTCCGGCGTCGGCCGGGTTTCAGAGAGGAGGCCGATCCGGCCGTACACCGCGGCAACCTCGCCTGGATTGCGCGGCAGGACGTTCAAGGCAACCAGCGCTGCCACGAGTTGGTCGCCGGTCAACTGCTGGCCAAGTGGCACTTCAACCAGGGCCGTGACGCGCCTAGCCGTGTCCTGCTGCCGCTGGACCTGGATGGCGGTCAGGCCCGTCGCGTCAACGACGAAGTGCGTGCCAGCCGGCACGTGGAGCGCTGCGCGCACCATTTCAAGCTCATCGGTGGGTGCAACGTCACGTGGTGGGATGATCGTGATGGTGGGCATATAGGTGACTCCTGGTCACTGGTGTTATGTAAAGATGATGTCGATTAGGCCGCGTGTGCCAGCACGCGTGACTGTGGAGCAGATGGGAAGGGGAGGGGTGCGGCGGCCGGCTCCGCCCCCTTCTCTCCGTCGTATGCTGTCTCAGGTGATCTCGGGGTAGACGGGTCATTGCCCGGATCATTGTCCTGATCATCCGGATCGTCCACAGCGGACGCGCGCAGCACGACCGTTTTCGCCTTGTGTGTCAGCTCGTCGAGCATCGCGGTGATGCGATCCTGGCGCATCCCGAGCAGCTCCGCGTAGGCTTCGGCCTTGGTGCGCAGCTGCTTGAAGGCCGTCATGCGCTCGGCAATCGTCTTGGGCTTGACCGTGCCGGGCTTGGCGTCCAGAAAGCGCTGGAGGTCGGCTGCCATCCCATCCAGATCGTCCATAAAGCTAGCGTGAGCGGCTTGTGCCAGTTGGCGGCGAGCCGCGGCAACATCCGGTTGGGGCAGTGTCAACATGAACGGCTCGGCATTGCCTTTGACTGGCAGCGCCGTCACAAATGCCCGCAGACGCATGAGCGTCGCGCGCTGACTCGCCGGGATAAAGTAATACCCGCCACCCTCGCGTAAGTTAACCGCCTGGAGGCTGGCAACAATCGCCCTGACCACGCGCGATACATCGCCTGAGGTGTGAATGGTGCGCTGCGCCGCCCAGTAGGGCTGGAGCGCCCTGGCGATGTCGGGCGCGTCCTGGCTCGTCTGGGTCGAGCCGGTCTTTGGCCAGGTACCGCAGCTGAGATCACCGGTCGCTTTGTCCAACTTGATGCAGACGTCGGTGCCGTAGGAGACCCCGAATGCCTTGAGGTCGATGTCCTCGGCCACGATGACAAAGGCGAGATGCGACGACCGCTTGCTGTTGATGACGCGGATCAGGGCGCGCTGCGCCTTGCCGCTCGTGCTCTCGTCCACCTCGGAGGCGCCGGACTTGATCGCGGTGCCCTGGCCAGCAGCGACGCGGTCGGCATTCCACTCCAGGATCGCGCGGCGCAGCGCCATCCGTGCGGTTGGTGGCTCAGGAGCAAACGCGCCAAAGCCGGCGTCGACCAGCTGCTGCTTAAGCGTGGCATGGTCAATCTGAATACTATTGAGCCGCCATGATGTCGTATAGCCAAGGATTGGAAGAGCCTCATCCGTAGCTTCCAGCGTTGCGAGCGTTACGGTTGGTTTGTCGGTCATGAGCGGGCCTCGCTTTCAATGCACTACACGGCAAAAATGGTCTGCAATACGTCGGTGTCTTCGCCAAGGTTGTCGAGGGTTAACAGCGCGTCGGTGATCGACGCGAGCACGTCCGCACCCTCACTGGTGCCGACCAGCACGGCATAGGCGCGCATCTCGCGCAGCCTACGCACCCGTTGCCAGCGCTCCAGGGTGGCGCGGTCGATCTGGGCCAGACCGTCGGAGACGCAGATGACGTCGGCTTTGTTGAGCGCTGTCTCTTCCACCAGCGTCAGCGCCTGCTCCATCCACGGCTCGAAATCGGTCCCACCGCCAAAGAACGAGTCCATGGTGGCGATCACATCAGGATAACTGCCCTCGCCTTTGGGAAAGCGATGCAGCTGCATCTGCCCACGATGGGCGAAATGGATCACGACGAAGTCGCGCTTCTGGAGCCGCGCGATCGCCAGCAGTGCCAGCGTCACGGCCTTGGACCAAAGCTCTTTGCTGACGGTGCTGACGCCGAGCGTACTAGTCATCGAGGAGCTTTCGTCGAGCGCGACGATGATCGGGCCGCGGCCCTGCTTCTCCGAGCCGATTAGCTCGTACTGGAGCAGGCTTTTTTCCGCGAAGCGCAGGAAGAACAGGTCTTCCAGATCCGGGTCTGCCAGCAGTGCCAGCTCGCTTGGCAGCACATGCTCCAGTTCATCACCAAAGGTGATGTTGGTGACTTCGTCCGGCGGATGATCGACCTTAGAGCGCTGCACGGCCAGGGCGATCCGCGTAAAGCGACCGCAGAGCTGCGCGAGCTGCTGGAGCCGCTTGGACTGGCCGACGCGCTGTGCCAGCGCGATCTTGTCTTTGGTTGTCAGCGGCTGGCCCCCTTTGCCGAAGCCGTGCCCGGGGCCGTATCCGCCGCTAAACGTGTTGATCGCGGCGTTGGTCTCGTCGATCGCGCCTTCGGCCTGCTGGAGCCCCTGGCGGGCCGCCCGGCGCACGGCATCCTCACGGGCCTCGCTGTCAGCTTCTAACGCCGCCACATCCTGCGCGACCGTACCAAGTTTGGCGGCCGCCGCGCGCTGGAGCGCGCGGGCCTGATCGAAGAATGCCTGGGCCTGGTCGCCTTGCGCCTGCTGGGCGAGATCGTCCATCCCTTCGGCACGGCGGAAGAGCTCATGCGCGCCTGACTCCAGCTCATGCAGATGGTTGATGTGTTGCACCGTGGCCTGATCGAGCGCCGCCAGCGCTTTCTCTGCCACGCCAATGGTCGCCATGGCACTGTTGAGCACGTCGCCGACGGTGCCGGCCTCGCGGACCTGGCGCCACTCAGTCGTGCCCAGAATTTGCTGCACGATCTGCTGGTTCACGCCGTATGCCTGGTTCAGCGGCACGGGTGGCTCGGCTACGACCGTGCGCTGATAAAAGCTCCAGAACAGGTCGCGGTACAGGGCCGGCGCCGTAATGACCCGCTGCGTGGCGCGCTGCACCACGTCGGCCAGGCGACCGTAGGTGCGCATCGCCTCGTCGAACAACTGCACGTCGTAGCCATCGTGTTCGATGACCTGTGATCCATCGCGGATTGGGTCGGGGACGATGGGGCCGAAGCTGAGCTCCATCCCATCCTCCGCGCCGTCCAGGTCGTCTTCAACCAGCATCCGGTCGTCCATCTTTACACTCCAATAACCAGCGCGCTGATTTGCTCACGCATCTGGGTGACGCGCGCCTGCTCTTTCGCGATGCGGGCGGTGCCTCGGCCCTGGCTGGTCGCCTGCTCGTGCACCCGCTTGAGCTCGGTCGCCACGGTTTTGAGCTTGGTCATGGCCTCGATCGCGGCGGCCATCTTGGCCTCATCGTCGAGCTGTGCGTTGCCCTGCTTGTCCATCGCGGATTGGAAGATGCTCACCGCCTGGTCGCCGAGCTCCACTGCGCGGGCGTTCAGCGGATTGGCCAGCTTGGCGGCCATGCGCCCGATCTCCTGCCGCTGCTCAGGCGTTTGCCAGAGGGTGTGCTTGAGAATGATCAGGTCGTCTTCCTCGACCACGCTGCGGCCTTCAAGCAGCGCGTTCGCGCGCAGCAGCCCCAGAAGCTGCCGCCAGCGACGGTCCGAGGCCGTGATGCCCCGATTCGTCAGGTCCGTGCGAAGTTGGTCGAAGGCGTCCAACAGGCTGTCGGGAATGGGCAGCGACGCAGCGGTCTGCTGCAGCACGATCAGGTCGGTATGCTGGATCGTGACCGACGGCGCCGGGCGCATGGTGGGTAGCCGTAAGATCTTCCGGAAGGTCGGAGCATCGACATACTCCATGATGCCTCGCAACAGAAAGCGGTCAAACAGGGCTCCGAGGTCGTCGCCCTGCGGCATCTCGTTCGACGCCCCGAAGAGCGAGATCAGGGGAACGCTGTGGCGTACCCCGCCATTGTCGAACTTGCGCTCGTTCATCACGGTCAGCAGCGAGTTAAGAATAGCGCTGTTACTTTTGAAAACCTCATCCAGAAACGCGAGTTCGACCTCCGGCAGCATCCGGGTCGTGATGCGGCGATACTGGTCCTGCTTCAACCCCTGGATGCTGACCGGCCCGAAGAGCTCATCTGGCTTGGTTTGGCGGGTCATGAGATACATAAAGGTGCTCAGGCCACCGCCGGTCGCTGGCGCGATGCGCTCCGCCAGCAGCTCCATCAAGTAGCTCTTGCCGGTCCCTGGAGGTCCTAGCAACACCAGGCGCTGGCGGGAGAGCAGGGCGAGGCAGGCAATGCGCACGGCCTCGTCGTGGCCGAGCAGGTGGCCGCAGATCTCGGTTTCCATCGCCTGGAAACGGCCAAGTGCTGGCAGGATCGATGTTAGGTCGGTTGGTGTGTGCGCCAGAGTCGTGGTTGGAAGATCTGCAACAGCCATACAGGTCCTCAGTGGTGATCGCACAGGTGCAATTGGTTGTGATGTTGATGGCGTGTACGTCCGTATTTGTATTTGGATAATAGCATGTTGCTATATAGTTATCAACAAGCAAAATAACGAGATGTCAGTCGGAAATAGATTTCCGTGACGTGGAGGGTTGATTGTCCGTCGGCTGGATTCGACAACGCTCGTCCCGTCCCAACGCAATCGAGCATGCTATACTCCGATTGAAATTTGCCGTCTTTGACGGGCTTAAAAC
>JALYNE010000207.1 GCA_030773375.1 Pseudomonadota bacterium | reverse complement strand
TTGTTGAAGTCGTGCGCAATGCCGCCCGTCAGTTGTCCCACCGCCTCCATTTTCTGCGACTGTCGTAGTTGCTCCTCAAGCTCCTTGCGCTGGGCGATGTCTCGGCCCGCCGCATAGAACCCGTCCGGCTCGACAGCACAGGTCCAGCTATAGCAGCGGTAGGAGCCGTCGTGGGCTCGAATGCGGACATCGATGTCGCTGAGCGGTGTGCCCTGTTGAAGGGCAGCGAAGCCGTTGCCAGCCACCTCCAGATCGTCCGGATGCACGAGTGCATCAAATCGGGTGCCAACCAACTCCTCCGGGTCGTAGCCCATCTCGCTGCGCCAAGCCGGGTTCAGGCGACGGTAGAGACCATCAGGACCAACGATGACGAACAGGTCTTTCGTGACGCTCCAGACCCGTTCTCGGGCGGTGACCTCTTCTGCTACCCGTTGCTCAAGTGCGGCGTTCATTTCATGCAGGGCGATCTCCGCCTGAATGGCCGATGTGACATCGATCAGAAGACCATCCGAGATGATCGACCCGTCCTGCTGCTCTCGTGGGGACGAGATGAAGCGGCACCACCTAAAGGCTCCATCTGCGCGTCGGAAGCGCGCCTGAACGTCGAAAGCCGTTCTGGTTCGGATTGCCTCCTGCTCCGCCTCAGCAAATGAAGGTTGGTCCTCCGGATGGATGGCTTCGTAGGCACGGGAGGGATCACTCAGCACGTCTGCAACGGGCACGCCCGTGAGGCGCTCGTAACTGTGGGAGAGATAGACGAATCTCCTCTCTGACCCGTCGGCGCTCGTCCACATCTGGTATACTGCGCCACCGGGAAGGTTGTCCGTCAGTGCGCGAAGCCGCGCCTCGTTTTCACGGACCTGCTGTTCGGCCCGATCCCGCTCCGTCTCGTCCCGCGCGGTGAGGGTGGCTCCGACCTGCTCGCCGGATGGAGAAATGAGCGGCTTGGCAGTGCCGACTGCCAAGACCACCGAGCCGTTGGGACGGCGGATGCGCCAACGCGCATCTACAACGGTTTCGCCCCGAACGGCGCGGGCGAGTGGAAGCTCGCGGGATGGATAAGGAAGACCCTCCTCAGTTAGAAGTTGGTAGCTGTCGCTGTAGTCGTCAGGGCCGACTCCAAGAAGGCGAACTCCATGAAGCTGCTCAGCAGCGTCGTTGACGAACGTCAGTTTGCCCTCAGCGTCAGCGAGGATCACAGCCTCTCCAAGCTGAGAAAGGATCGCTTCACGCTCACGGGCAAGTTCTTCCGCGCGCCGCTGTGCTTCACGAACGGCGGCTTCCGCTTCGCGGCGATAGCTGATGTCCCGCATGAAGCCAATGAATGCCGCGTCACTACCGGCGGGAGCGGGCGTGATCGATAGCTCAATGGGAAATTCTCTCCCCGAGCTATCGAGAGCAGTGATCTCGATCCGCCTGTTCACGACGCGTGCTTCGCCAGACTCCTGATAACGACGCATCCCATTCAGATGCGCCTCCCGATGCTGCGCTGGCACAACGAGGTCATTCAGGGTCCGACCGATTGCCTCTGCCGCAGTCCAACCGAAAGTTCTCTCAGCGACTTCGTTCCACGCGAGAACCACACCGTCGGCATCGATGGCAACAACGGCGTCGAGGACGGTGCTGAGCACGATCCGCAGTGCCTCAGAAGGGCTGGAGACCTGATATTCCTTAGTCACGGGGACGCCTTTACGCGACGCAAACGAACTGGTCGATGGGGAGCGCGGCTCATTGCCCGCCAGTGACCGTCCCTGTTGGGGGGCGGACTCAATACGGGGGCCTAGTGGCCTCCTGGAGCACGCGGGCATTGCAGCCATCCAACCAACTCGGCTCGCTGCAGATCAATGTAGCGCGACTGCCGGGCTTCAGGGTGGTTCCGCCGCAACCTGATTGCCGTTCCTGGAAATGTCGGCTTACCACCCATTCCGGATGTGAAAAAGTCAGGGAGCGGCCCACCACGTGCATGAGATCAGCGGCACTTCCTCAACCTCCGGCGTCACATTAGCGGCAACGCTCGTTGCTGCTTATGAGACGGCGCTAGTCGATGAGTGGAATTTCAGCTTGCCCAGTCCTATTTCTCCCCGATCTGGCGGACACAACCCATGTTCCGCCAGCAAAAGCCGCGTCTTAGGCCCGGCGGCAGGCTCGCCGAAGAACCACCCCTGACCCAGATCGCACCCAAGGTCGCGTACGCGCAGTTCGATCGCGGCACTTTCGACACCTTCGACCGTGACCGGTACGCCCAACGAGGCACCGAGGTTCGCGATTGTTTTCACAATGGTCCAGCTCTCCGGGTCCTTGTTCAGAGTCATCACAAAGCTGCGATCGATCTTGATCCGGTCGAAGGGAAGCGCGCGGATATTCGACAATGAAGAGTATCCGGTTCCGAAGTCGTCCAGGGAAAGGCGAATGCCTTGCCTCTTCAGGCTTGCCACCACCGCCTGGGCAACCTCCAGATTCTCGAACATCGAACTCTCGGTGATCTCGACTTCCAAGCGAGCGGCGGGAAACCCTGTTTCCGTCAGAAGCTTCAGGATCCGCTGGGCAATCCAAGGGTCGGTAAGCTGCCTAGGTGATATGTTGACCGAAAGCATGATGCTCGGGTCCCAGTGCTTGGCCTCTTCGAGCGCGGCGCGCATGAGCGCGCCGCAGAGGTCACCGATCAGGCCAGTCTCCTCCGCTATCGGAATGAAAACTTCGGGCCCAACCACCCCTCCGGCCGGGTGGTGCCACCGCGCCAGCATCTCCATTCCCCGGATCTGTCCCGAACTGAACTCCACGATGGGCTGGTAGTAAGGCACGAACTCACCGAGGGGGATACCGCGGCGAAGCCCGACTTCCACCTCGTTGCGTGCGAAAAGCGCCCGCTCCATGCGGCTGTCGAACCAGAGCGGACGGGTGCTCTTCTTCGCCTTGGCGGCATTCATGGCAATGTCCGCCCGCCGCAGGAGAGTAGTGAAATCCAGGCAACCGAAGCCAAGGCTCGCGACGCCGACGGCTGCCCGGAGCTGGATCATCGCGCCCATGATCTCCATGGGCAGGCTGAGCTGCGCCGAGAGATCTTCAGCATAGGAGGTGATCTTCTCCTCAGCCGAGTCCTCGAAGGGAATTCCAATTGCGAACTCGTCAGTGCGCAGCCGCGCGCACAAAGCGTCACGGGGGCTAGTGTTCAAGATTATGGCTGCGACGGCGCGCACGATGGAGTCGCCGATCGCTTCGCCGTAGATCTCGTTCATCTTCTTCAGGCCATCCAGGCTCACAACGAGCAGCGCGACGTTTCCACGATCCTGCCGAGCGGCTTCTACCAGCACAGTACCGCGTTCTCGCAGGGAATTCCGGTTCAGGAGTTCCGTATCGAGATCTCGTGTCCTGAGGAGATGGCATTCCCGCTCGGCTTGAAGCCGTGCGCGCAGTTGTTTTTTCACCTCCCTGTGCCGCGCCCATGCGAACAGGACGAGCGCCAGGTTCAAGAAGAGCGCGACCGCCGCGATGCGATCAGCACCGCCTCCGGAGCTGAGGGTTGAATTCAGGGCAGGGCTGACAGCCAGAGTTGCACTGCCAAGGAAAATGACCATGGCGGATGCCGCAATGGCTCCGCTTAGGACGTCTTCTCTGGCTGAGATCCTGGTCAAAATCCCCTGAAGACGCGAGGTCGCTCCGGCAGCTCGCATTATCGCTTCCCAAATGCCTGCGACAAATGTGGCGCAAGCTCCCTGCGTCCGTGGATACGCCACACCCATTGCGGAAACCTTACTGCTCCAGTTCTGAATTGGAGGCAGCCGGCTTGGTCCCTTGTGATCAGAGCGCGCGTCTTCCGCCCGCCACAACTGGTCGGACCTGCTTAGGCTCCTGTTCACCACCCTTGATAGCCACTCAAGAGCACTTGGCCTCGTACAAGCATGTGCCCGCTTCGCGTTCGTAGCGGCACGGGAGTGTGGACGACTTCCAAAGAGTTGTAACAAGTTCTTCCAGCACTCTTGTCCCTCCGCTGTCGGTAAATTTTACAAAGCCGCGGCATCGCTCACTGCACAGCTATGCCTTTAGCGGCAGAGATCCTCGCAATATTCGCGTGGCACGCCGCTTGCATCACCTCTGAGAGTCCGCATTCGCGGGCGGCGCTTGTCTGGTCGCGCTGCCCGTTCCAAAAGGAAGCGCCCCCTCAGCGAGGGGCGTTTCTTTTGCATAAACTCGTTCTCTTAAGGTCTCGGAAACGTCTGCGGCTCAGTGTGAACCGGCCTCCTCTTCGATGAGGAAGGGCCGGAAGAGTGGACGCTTCCGCAATCCCCGGGAGACCAGAACATGACGAACTTTCACAAGATGCTGAAGGACACCAAGGGTGCCACCGCGATCGAATACGGCCTCATCGCCGCACTCATCGCTGTTGCTGCCATCACCGCGATGTCAGGCCTTGGCTCGCAGCTCAACAACACTTTCACCCAGGTGTCGACGGAGATGGCAGCCAAGTAAGGCGCTTGGTTCTCGTGCTTGCGTGAGGCGGTCGCGGTTACGCTACGACCGGTTTTCTTCTCGGATCGGTTCTGCGTAGCCGCCCGCAACCATGCTGCGGCGGAAAACGGCACCCGTTGCGGCTCTCCCGCCGGCACAGTAACGTAGCGACCAGGCCGAGCATCAGGATAGGTTTCGAACCATGAGCTTACGCTGCCTCCTTGGCATCCACCGAGTGTCTGCACAGACCATCCTTCGCCGAGGGGCTGGCTTAGCTGGTCTGTGCGAGAATTGCGGGCGTCCTATGGAGCGTGAACTTGGGCGCTCCTAGGTCGCGTCCGATCCGCTGGACAAATCCGGGAAGCGAGCGGCTTAGCCCCGAAGTTCGGGAGCAGAGCGGTCGAGCCTGTGAACTGACGCGGCCCTCCAATCCGATCCGCGGCTCGTCCTGATGCCCCTACGGTTGAGGTAAGCCGCAATAGCCTTGTAGCTCCGGAACCCTTCCGCTCGTGCCTGCCGGATGTGGGAGAGCACCTTCACGGCCCGCGCCTGCGCAACGGCAGCGCGTTTCTCGGCACTGATCCTGGCTGCGGCGTCCGCAATTGCAGCAAGGTTGCCTCTGTCGCCTCCAACCTGCTTGCCCCGCTCCTTGGCGACCTTCAGGGCAGCTTTTGTGCGCTTGCTGATCTGCTCGCGCTCCCACTGCGCTACCTGAGCCATGATCCCGATCATGAAGCTGTCCGCGAAAGGCATGTCGGCGAAGATGATCTTGATGGGTGCCTTCTGGAGCCAAGACAGGAACTCAACGTCCCGAGAGAGGCGGTCCAGCTTGGTCACAACGAGAGTGGATCCTGTGAGCTCGGCCAGCTCGAGCGCTTTCTTCAGCTCAGGCCGGTCGGACTTCTTGCCGCTCTCTATCTCCGTGAACTCCTGATGCGGTGGAGCTCCGATGAAGGCGTGGACGGATTGCCTCTGCGCCTCCAGGCCAAGGCCGGAGCGGCCCTGACCTGAAGTAGAGACACGATAGTAGGCGATGTAGCGGGTCATCTGACGATCTCCCGCTGGAGGGTGCGATCGCGATCCTCTGCTGCCGTGGCTTGCGAGTAGAGCGCCATGACCTCGCTTGTTGGCACGTCCCGATCGTGTACCATGTCAACGGTGGCGCGGGCTGCGGGCCCTATGAGCGTGCGAGCCTCGTCTGCATGCCGTAGCGCCTTCACGGCCACCGTAACCGCTCCTGCAGCGATTGCGGCGGTGATGAGATGACGGGCGCTCATGCCGCGGCCTCGTCGTGGCCGCGATCGGAATCGCTGATGATGCAGCCGGGGCCGGACTGGTTGCGGCGGTAGCGGCGGCGCTTGCGGAAGTCGGGCTCGCCCTCATCCTGGCCGCAGTCCTCGTTGTCGTCTTCGAGGTCCGGGTCGCCGTCCAACTCGTCCATGCGGTCGATCAGGCGAGCAGTGAGGCGCGATAGAAGCGGGCGCGGAAGGCTGGGGATCGCGGATAGCAGCACATCCAGCGGTATGGCGGGGGAAGCCGAAGCTCCCCCCTGAGTTGCACGAGTAGCCATTGCTCAAGCCTCCTCGCGGATGATGCGGAGCGCCGCCTCTAGCCCGGATTTCTCATTGAGGTGGGGTGCATCGGGGCTCTGGGTGTGCCAAAGTTCTTTTGCGACAAAGTCTTAGCTGAACGCAGAGGAGCTCCCCGATGCAGACAGAGTGTAATCC
>JALYNE010000206.1 GCA_030773375.1 Pseudomonadota bacterium | reverse complement strand
GCCGCAGGCACCCGCTCGTCCAACTCGGCTGTGACCGCCGCCAGCGCCTGATTGAGTTCGGCCACCCGCGCCGAAAGATTTGCTGCGCGGTCGCCGCCGGTCTCGAGCGAACCGGCCAGATCGGACAGGGACGCCCTCAGCCTGGTGATCGTCTCGTCAAGTTCGGCCGTGCTGGTGCCGCTCATTGCCCTGAGCCCTTCGAGCTTGTGCTCGACTTCTCCAAGGCCGGCGATGAGGTGCGTCGTCAGCGTGCTTCCGGAGGCTTCGAGGAGGTCGTGCTGGCGGGCGATGCTGCCTTCTGCCTCGGCGAGCCTCGCCGTCGCCGAGCGGGCCGATTCTTCCATCGCAGCGAGGGTCGGCGCGACGGCCGAAATCGCGTCATGCGCTCGGCCAGCCTGCACCTCGACTCGTGTCAGCGCTGCCGGCACCCGCTCGTCGAGCTCGGCCGTGATTGCGGCCAGTGCGTGCTCAAGCTCGCGCGCGCGGCTCGAAAAATCGCTCGCGCGGTCGCCGCCGCCCTCAAGCGACCCTGTGAGATCCGAGACCGAGATCCTGAGCACGGTGATCGCCTCGCCGAGCTCGGCCGTACTGCTGCCGCCGACCTGGCGGAGCGTGGCGAGTTTTTCCTCCACTTGCGAGAACTGGGCCAAGAGGCTCGTTGCGAGAGCCTGTCCGGAAGCTTGGAGCAGCTCTTGCTGACGGGCCATGCTGCCCTCGGCTTCGACGAGACTTGCCGTGGCGGATCGCGCTGAAGCCTCCAAAGCGGAGACGCTCGGCGCAACCGCCGATATCGCATTTTGCGCGCGGTCCGCCTGCTCCTCGACACGCGAGAGCGCGGCCGGCACGCGGTTATCCAAATCAGCCGTAATCGACAAAAGCGTATGCTCAAGCTCGCGCACGCGGGCCGAAAGCTCGGCTGCGCGGTCACCGCCACCATCGAGCGAACCGGCCAGATCAGCCATCGAGGCGCGAAGCCCGGTGATGGCCTCGCCCAGTTGCACGGTGCTGCTGCCGCCGATTTCGCGCAGCAGGCCGAGCTTCTCCTCGACTTCGCCGAGCCGCGCCATGAGCTGTGTCGAAAGCGCGCTTCCGGACGCCTCCAGCAGCTCGTTCTGCCTTGAGATGCTGGCCTCGGCTTCGACCAGCTTCGCAGTCGCAGAGCGCGCTGATTCCTCCATGGCCGCAACGGTCGGCACCACGGCGGAGACCGCCGTCTGCGCCCGCTCGGCCCGGTCCTCGACCCGCAACAGCGCCGCCGGCAGCCGCTCGTCGAGCTCGGCCGTGATTGCCGCCAGGGCGTGCTCGAGGTCGCGCGCGCGCCCCGAAAGATCCGCCGCGCGCTCGCCGCCGCCCTCAAGCGAAGCTGCCAGATCGGATGCCGACACCCTGAGATCGGTAATGGCCTCACCCAGTTGAAGCGCGCTCGTGCCGCCGATCTCGCGCAGGCCGGCGAGCTTTTCTTCGACTTCTCCGAGCCGGGTCAGCAGATAATTGGCAAGTGCGGTGCCCGAGGCTTCCAGCAGTTCGTGCTGGCGGGCAATGCTGTCTTCGGCCTCGGTAAGCTTCTCGCTTGCCGATCGTGCCGCCTCCTCCATCGCCGCAACCGTGGGCGTAACTGCCGCGACCGCACCATGGGTGCGCTCCGCTTGCTCCTCCACGCGCACCAATGCCGATGGAACCTCGCCGTTGAGCTGAGCTGCAACGCCGGTAAGCGCCTGCGCCATTTCATGCGTGCGGTCGATCAGCTGGCGCGCACGATCGTGGCCGCTGCTGAGCTCGCGAAGGAGGTCTTGCGAAACGGTCAGCACCGCACCGAAGGACTGGCTCAGCACGCCGGCTCCGGATGCTCCGGAGTCGCGAAGCTGCGCGAGCCGTGCCTCGAGTTCGCCGAACTCCGTCGTGAGGCCGTTGAGAAGCGCGTGGCTTGCCGCATCCTGGGCGGCGAGATGGCCGGCAAGGCTCTCGATCTTGCCGCCGATCTGCTCGAGCCGCTGAGAAAGGTTGCGGGCCGCATCGTCCCCGGCACGCTCGAGGGCGGCGCGGCTCTGCTCGATGAGCGCCAGCATGGCCGCGCCCTGTGCCTCTACGCCGGAGCGGACGGCGTCGATCCCTTCGGATGCCCGCGCCATCGTCCCATCGACAGCGGCGATCATGCTCGCACCAGCTTCCTCGAGGCGCGCCGTCGCCGTAGTCGCCGTGCTTTCGACCCGCGCGAGATGCGCGCCAAGCCGCTGTGCCGCTCCGCCGGCAACTTCGTCTGCCTCACGCCCGCGAGCGATGAGCGCCGAAAGCTGGCTTTCAAGCGCGCCCGCCTGGGTGTGCGCGGCAAGGCCAGCATCCTTCATCGCGTCCGCCACGGCGCGAGCCTGCTCTTCGGCGCGTGGCAGGTCCTGCAGGAGGACCCCGATATCCACGCGCGCGTTTTCGGCGGCGGATTCCAATGCTTCCGACTTCTTGTCGAGGTTCGTACTTTCCTTGGAAAGGTAATAAGCAACGCGCCCGAGACGGTCCGAGGCCTCGTCCCCCAGGGACATCAGCTTGGCTGCCTCGTTCCTGAGTTTGGAGTGGTTTTCCTCCAGCCGCGTGGCGACCATCGCAAGCACGCCTTCAAGGGCAGAGCTTTCGCTTCGCATGGTGGCGACGGCGCGGGTGAAGCGCTCCGTTTCCCGGCGCGGCGTTTCGCCAAGGATCAACCATGCGATGCCGAGCAGGATAAGCGGCGGGCTGACGAATGCGATCCATTGCAACGCGTTGGGGAGCGTCAGCGCGGGAGCCATGCGTGTGATCGACCACACGGACGCCGCCGTCCAGGCCAGCGCGAGAAACATGAGCAGAGCGCCGACCACACGCGATCGTAGCGCACGCTCTTCGGGTTCCGCCTCGGGCACCTTCTCAGGCCAGCTTTCCGGCCCGATGAAGTCCCTGGTTTCGGAAAGGACGTTCCAGTCTTCCTGGTCGTCCGCGGTGCCGTCCCCCGGCTGCGCGTCGGCGCGCTGTACCCCCATATTCATAACCATATCTTTACCACGAATTCGGTGCTGGGAAAGCGAATGTTCGGATCCGCAACCAGCCGTTAACGCGGATGGGATAAGCGTTTTCAAATGGTCTACGATCCCGGCGCACTCAACGCTTCGCTCGCGGCTGCAGTCGGCGCCGATATGCTTCTCATGACGGAACTGCGCGAGGCGTTCGTGGAAAGCGCCGCCCGTCAACTCGATCTGATGCGTCGCGCCCGCTGCGACGCGAACTGGGAATTCGCAGCCTCGCGGCTCAAAGGCCTCGCCGCAAGCTTCGGCGCAGTTGGCCTGATGGAGCTTGCGGAGGAGGCGCTGACGGGCGCTCCCGGGGATCCCGTTATCCTGCGCCGGATGCGCGCATCGATCGACGATTTCGCACGCCCGTAAGCCGAAGCGCTTTGCAAGGAGGCTGACAGCCGCCTATCCCGGCCCGATGGGAAGGGCCTCGATGCTGTGACTCTGGCTGCGCTGATCGCTGCTTATCATGATGCTGACGGACCAGGCGGGGCGCTTCGTGCCACGCTACCGCTTGCCGGCCGGACCCTCGTCGAGCGCCAGGCGCGGCTGGCTGCCGCGGCGGGCGCGGATCCCATTTTGATTCTGGTGGAACGTATCCCGCCTGAGCTCGTCGCAGCGATCGACCGGATGCGTGCCGAAGGCATGACCGTCGCCGTGGCAAGGAGCGTAGCGGAAGCGGCTGGCGCCGCAGCCCCCGGAACCCGGCTGCTGCTCATCGCTGATGGCCTTGTCGCGGACGAGAGCCACGTCACCCGTCTTACCGCCGCCGGCGGGGCCGCACTGCTCACCGTGCCCGATCACAAGGGCGACCACCGCTTCGAGCGGATCGACTCGCAATCCCTCTGGGGAGGTCTCGCGGTGATAGACGGCGCGATGCTGAAGGATACGGCTGCCATGCTCGGTGAGTGGGACCTCCAATCCACCCTGCTGCGCCATGCCGTCCAGAGCGGCGCACGTCAGTTCGCCTTACGGGGCGAAGCACCCGATGACGGGCTCGTCATCGCCCAGCGTGCCGAGGATCTCGTCCAAGCTGAAGCCTTGATTCTCGAAGGGGCAAGCGGTGCTCGTGGCAGTTGGATCTCGCGCTACCTGCTCGGGCCTGTCGAGCAGCATTTGGCGCGTGCCTTGATGCCGACCGCGGTCACACCCGGCTGGCTCTACATCGGAGCCTTGGTCCTGATCGGTCTTTCCGGCCTTTTGTTCGCACGAGGCTGGCTTGTTGCCGGCCTGATCTTGTTCCTCTTGTCAACTCCGCTGGGAGGCGCCGCGGACCGGCTGGCTGTTCTTCGCCTTCAGCGGAGCGATGCACCCGAATGGTGGTGCTACACGCTCGCGGCTGTTGCCGGCATGGCATTTGCGGCGCTCGGTTTCGCGCTGGTCGAAGAGCGCGGCTGGGGATGCGTCGCGCTGGTCGCCGCCACGATCTCCTTTCTCGTCGCTCTCCACGGCGAGACGCGCGGGCGCGAGATTGCCGCCCATATTTGGCTGTCCGAACCCAAGAACATGAGCTGGCTGATGCTTCCGTTCGCGCTTACCGGCCGCTGGGTGACGGGCCTTGCTGCGCTGGCGCTTTATGCCGCCGGGTCGTTCTTCAGGGCGCAACGTCAGATCCACAGGCCGAAGTCCGCGACCCGGAAGGATTAGCGACAGCTTAACCTCACACCGTCTATGGGTGAAGGATGTCCGATCAACGGCTGAGCAGGCAAGAGGCCAGGGATGATGATGCGCGGCTGCTTCACGCCGCCGCGCGCGAGCGCCTCGTCACGGCTGCGGCCGACCTCCGCCTCCCGCAGTCGCTTCGCCTCAGCGAGTGGCAGCGCGCCACCGTGTC
The DNA here is from genome assembly GCA_030773375.1 of Pseudomonadota bacterium. Taxonomy (GTDB): domain Bacteria; phylum Pseudomonadota; class Alphaproteobacteria; order Sphingomonadales; family Sphingomonadaceae; genus Allosphingosinicella. The sequence goes on along the minus strand of JALYNE010000206.1, from coordinate 1,327 downwards.
GGGCATTCTCGCCAAGCTCGTCCGCGCGATCGAGGACGAGCTGCGCACCAGCCTTTCCGAAACCGCTGCCGTGCAGGAAAATGCGCCTCTTCATGCAGCAATCACTTCGGCCCATGTCGAGATTGCGGGCCCGATTCTCGATCGCTCCGGCGCGCACATCGAGCGGCACCTCGTTGCAGCGCTCCTCCGCCGGGCGGAGGAGCATCGCCGGTTTCGCACAAGCGGGACGGCGGAGAACGGTCTTCTCCTCGAGTTGATCCGCGACAGTGACGAAGCCGTTGCCGAACAGGCGATGGCAATCGTGATTGCGCAAAGCCGTCGGTTCGACCGCTTCAGCGAGCCTGTTGCCGCGCGCACGGAGCTTTCCGCCGAGCTCGAGCATCGGCTCGTCTGGCGCGTCGCAGCCGCGCTCCGCATCTACATGGTCGGTCAGCACGGCTTTGCCCCTGTGGCAGCCGACAGGGCTGTGGTTGCCGCGGCCGAACGCCTCCTCGCAGGCTATGATGAAGGAGATTCACTGGAAGCGCGTTCGCTTCGCCTCGTGCGCCGACTTCATGAGACCGGCCGCCTCACCGATGAGACGCTCGATCGGGCCATTTCCGAAGGGACAATGCCGCTGTTCCTGGCCGCGCTCGCCGTCAGGAACGCGCTCAGCCAGTCATCGGCCTGGGAAATCCTCTCAGACCCGCGCGGTCGCGGCGCCGTCCTGCTCCTCAAAGCCGCGGGGGTCGCCCGCGGCCGAGCCGCGTCGATCCTGCTCGCCCTCAGCGGTGAAGAGGCTGTCGAGGGGCAGGTCGACCTCTTTGACGTGACTGATGTCGAGGCTGCCCGCGACGCGCTTCGGCTGTGGCAGCTCAACGCCGGCTACCGCGAAGCCATGGCCGAGATCGCATGAGCATGAGGACGAGCGGAGACGCTTCGATCCGCGGCCGGGTCGACGCCGCGGGCCGGCTCGTCGAGTCGGATCCGGAGCTTCTGGGTCTGCACCTTCGCGCCGGAGGCGAGGAGGGCGGCGCCCTCGCCCTTCCGCAGATCGCAGCGCTCGCACGCCTCGCCAGCCGCCTCGGCATCGTCGTGTCGCGCTCCGTTATCGTCGCTGACGCCAACAGTGATTTCGATCTCTGGGTCCGCGCTCAGCCGATCGAAGGTGGCGTCGAACTGACCCTTTTGAGCTGGAGTGAACGCCCGGCACGCAAGCCCGCTGAAGCCCCCGAAGCCGAGCGAGAGGCTGACTTCCTGCGGGCGGCCGCAGACTGGATGTGGGAGACGGACGAAAAGCTCCTGTTTACGAGCCTGTCGCCCGCCGCCGCCGCCGCCGCCGGCACCA
>JALYNE010000205.1 GCA_030773375.1 Pseudomonadota bacterium | reverse complement strand
ATAAGCTCAAGCATTTCCGCGCCATCGCCACCCGATACGAAAAATACGCCGAAAACTACCTCGCACTCGTCAAACTCGCCTCAGCCAGAATTTGGATGCGCTTTATGAGTCGGTGACCTAGAGTGCTCAATTGTTCGGCAGTTCGCGGGTCTGGAGTGTGACGGCACAAAGCGATCCTCCTTTCTTCGAAGCCGAATTTCGTGAGCAGCTACGCCAGCTGTTTCGATGGCGCCGCGACGTTCGACACTTCCGCGAAGATCCTGTTCGCGAAGACGAGTTGCTGGAGTTGCTGCAGACCGCCCACGCCGCCCCGTCGGTGGGTAATTCACAACCGTGGCGGATCATCCGCGTCACGGATCCGGAAATACGACAGGCTGTCGCCTCGCATGTTGATCACTGCAATCGAGAGGCAGCACAGAAATACGAGGTCGCTGAGCAGGAAGAATATCGCAAGCTCAAGCTCCACGGGCTGCGAGAGGCACCTGTGCAATTGGTTTTCTACTGCGATCGCACAGCAGAGGCTGGGCGGGGGCTGGGCCGCCAGACAATGGCCAGGACACTCGAATGGTCGGTTGTGATGGCAATCCATTCACTGTGGCTGGCCGCCCGAGCGCGCGGACTTGGCTTGGGCTGGGTTTCGATCCTCGAGCCTGCAGCTTTGGGCGAGCTACTCGGCGTGGCGCCTGAATGGGAACTCGTAGGGTACATCTGCCTCGGCTATCCGCTCGAAGCAGAGGAGCAGCCAGAATTGGAGAGGCTGCGCTGGCAGCCGCGACTACCGCTCTCGGACATTCTGTTCGAAAGATAGCATGCGGGAAAACTCACGCTCCGCCCGAACTGCTCCTTATAGCTCCGCGAAACAGACAGCCAGGATCAGCAGCCCCGTTTCCACCAGCTCTATGCCAGCACCATGGCAGTCGCCCGTCACCCCACCAACGCGCTTCTTAAGGTACAACCACCACGCTCCAATGAGCAGAAGAGAGCCGGGCAGCCACGGCGCAGCCGGCGCCGCGCAGACGATCAGCGCCCCCCCAATTGCCAGATGCAGTCTCCTAACGGAGCCGCTGCAGCGTTCCGCCAGTCCGCTTGCGAGAACCGGCAAGGTGCGGGTCCAAACGACGGGCCCAAATCGTGCGGCGGCTGGAATCCCGACAAGGCTCACAAGCGAGGAGTTGCCAACGAGCGTCTGCAGCAAGACGAGTTTGGCGAGGAGCTGGAGGACGATCGCCACTACCGCAAAGGCACCGACGTGCGGGTCTTTGAGCACTTCCAGGAACCGGTTCTTGTCTCGATGCGAGCCTGCGGTGGCATCAGTGAAATCGGCAAGGCCGTCGAGATGAAGCGCTCCCGTGACCCATATCCAAGCCAGGAGCCCGAACAAAGCCGCTACCCATGAGTTCACCAACGTGCCGACAAAGACCGCGAAGGTCACAACCGCACCGACCACAAGTCCAGCGGCCGGAAACCAGGGCGTGGCGCGGGCCAGATCGTCCGGCTTGTGCTCTGATAGGGCAGGCAGCGGCACGCGCGTCAGGAATTGCACCGCCACAATAAGATGCCGCAACGCCATCAGGGCGCTTTCAGCGAGTGAATTGTGGCCGAAGGTGGAAATTCGTGCCCCACGAAAACATTGAGCCGGATCCAGCTTGCATAGGGAAGCTCCAGGCGCATCGTCTGCGCGAAGTCGAAGCTGCACATAGCCGCCACCAAAGCTCTGATTGCACCGGCGTGGGTTACCACCAAGACCGGCAGCTGGTTCTCGGTCGAAGCGATTTCGAGGGTCGCCGCTGCGACACGCGCCTTGATGGCCGACCAAGGCTCTCCTCCCGGTGGAGGATCGCTGTCGGGGTCGCTCCAGAAAGCCTCGAGCTGGGCGCGATCGGCGTTCGCTATTTCCTCAACCGTTTTCCCGTCCCAATCGCCAAAGTCGAGCTCCTGCCAGCGGTCGTCGTACGTCACCCTCAAGCCCGCGGCACCCGCGATTGCTTCGGCTGCGGCGGCCGCGCGTCTCAGAGGCGAGCTGACGATGAGGCCGAATTCCAAGCCCGCCACGGCTGCCAGGCAGCTGGCTAACCCATCGGGGATCGGTGCCGAATCAAGGCGTCCCAACAGACAGTTTCGATGCTCCGGCTCACCGTGGCGCAGCAAGATGAGGCTGGTCGTAGTCACGCCCGGTTGGCCACGGCTGCTTCCTCGAACGTGGCCATCTGATTGTGCAGGTCGCAGGCAAGCCGCAGGAGCGGGACGCAAATCGCCGCCCCGCTGGCCTCGCCAAGCCGCATTTCAAGATCAAGCAGAGGCTTGGCTTCCAACCGCTCCAGGACCAGACGGTGCCCCCGCTCCAACGATCGGTGGCCGAAAGTCAGCCACGGCCGGACGCCGGCGTTGAGATCCACAGCACAGAGCGCGGCGACCGAGGCGATGAAGCCATCAACGGCGACGCCGATGCCAAGCTGCGCCGCCCGCACCATTGCTCCCGTCAAGGCCGCAATCTCAAAGCCGCCGACCAGCCTCAGTGCGTCGACTGCGGAGATCGGCACGCCCGCACAACCGGCGCGGGCAAGCGCGGCTTCTATGATGAGTGCCTTGCGCTCGACTATGGCTGCGTCGACGCCCGTTCCCGCACCCACGAGATGAGAAGGCTGCTGGCCCAGCACGGCCGCTGCGACAGCTGCGGCCGAAGTGGTGTTGCCAATCCCCATCTCTCCGAGCACCACCAGGTCCGGGCGCGGCTTGACTGAGTCCACCATCTCAGCTCCGACTGCCATGGCATCTGCCACCTGGGCGGGCGACATGGCGCTCTCCTGCGCGAAGTTCCTGGTGCTGGGAGCGACTTTCCGTTGCACGACGTTCGGGAGCGCCCGTTCATTGCGAGTTCCGACATCGACCACTGTCAATGAAGCGCCGAGGCTGCGCGCCAAAACCGAGATGGCTGCGCCGCCGTTCACGTAATTGGCCAGCATCTGACTGGTGACTTCGCTGGGGAATGCGGAGACGCCCTCGGCCGCCACACCATGGTCACCTGCGAAGATGATGATCGCGATCCGTTCAAGGGAGGGGCGCTCCGTGGCCTGCCTGGCGGCAAGTTCGATAGCCAACTCTTCCATTCGACCGAGCGAGCCTTGCGGCTTTGTCAACTGATCCTGCCGCTGGGCGGCCGCCAAGCGGCTGCTCTCGCAAAGGGCGACCACTGGCTGAGCATGCCAAGCGGCCTTCGTCATCATGCCTCCTTCGCAAGTGAGATCAGTGCAGAAATATCCAAGTGTCGCTCCAATTCTCCAGCCAGTTCGTCGAGGGCTGCATCCACCAGATTCATGTGATCGCGGCGGCTGGAGGAGGCACCGAGGCTTGCGAGCAATTCGGAACGGGCATCGCCGCTGGCAAGGAAACCGTGCACGTAAGTCCCGAAAACCAAGCCGTCGATGCTTGTTGCTCCCTCCGCACGCCCGTCCTCAAGCTGCACCGGGGCCCGACAGGTATCCGGGCCCGTCGTCTCCCCGACGTGCATCTCGTACCCCGTAAAAGAAGCTCCCGACGGCTGCATCACTCCGCTGATCTGGCGGAGCAGTTTGCTCGAGGTAAGGACGGTGTCTACGTCGAGCAGGCCAAGCCCCCTTACTCGCCCCGGCGGCCCCTCAATCCCGTCAGGATCCTCGATCGCATTTCCGAGCATCTGGTATCCGCCGCACAATCCCAAGATCCGCCCTCCCCTGCGATGATGTGCGCGGATATCTATGTCCCAGCCCTCCGACCGAAGAAAGGCCAGGTCAGAGATCGTAGCCTTGGAGCCGGGAAGGATCACCAGCGCCGCCTCGGCGGGTATTGGACGCCCTGGGGGCACCATTATCAGTTCCACCTCAGGTTCGTTCGCCAATGGGTCAAGGTCGTCGAAATTCGCGATGCGCGGCAGGAGCGGACAAGCGATGAGGATCCGGCCGTTGCCGGACCATCGCGACGGCGCCCGCTCCAACGGAACCGCATCTTCGCTGGGTAAATACTTCGATGCTGTTAGCCAGGGGACGATGCCGTAGCCGGTCCAGCCGGTGGCCTCTTCGGCATAGGCATAACCGTCTTTGAACAAAGCCGCATCGCCGCGGAACTTGTTTATGATGAACCCCCGCACTGCAGCTCGATCCTCCTCGTCAAGCACATGGCGGGTTCCAACGAGGGACGCGATCACTCCCCCGCGATCGATGTCGCCCACGATGATGACGGGTAGCCGCGCGGCGCGGGCAAACCCCATGTTGGCGATGTCGCCGCGCCGGAGGTTGACCTCGGCCGCGCTGCCGGCCCCTTCGACAAGGACGATGTCGGCCGCGCTTCGGAGGCTCCGATAGCTCTCGAGGATCACGTTCAGGAGCTGAGCACGTTGATCGCGAAAGTAATTCGCTTTCGTTGTCCCCGCCATCCGTCCCAGCACCACCAGCTGGGAGGCTCCATCGGATTGTGGCTTGAGCAGGATCGGATTCATGTCGACGCTCGGCTCGACACGGCAGGCGAGAGCTTGGAGAGCCTGGGCACGGCCGATCTCCCCCCCGTCGGCAGTGACGGCGGCATTGTTCGACATGTTCTGCGGCTTGAAGGGCAGGACTCGTAAGCCCCGGTTCGAGAACGCACGGCAGAGACCCGCGACCAGGGTGGATTTTCCAACGTCGGACCCCGTCCCCTGAAACATCAAAGCGCCCATGCGAGCGCTCCCACGACTATCCAGAGGGCGCCGCAGGCGCTCACATATAGCCTGAGGGCGGCTCCGACCGCTGCCGCATCGAGCGGTTTCTTGCCTGAGCCGAACCACGGCCGCGCCGTCGGCACGCTGTCGTAGGAGACGGGGCCGCCGAGGCGCACACCAAGAGCTCCTGCCATTGCGGCCTCCGGCCAGCCGGCATTGGGGGATGCATGTCCCGGAGCATCTCGGATCATTGTTACAAGCCCGCGGCCCGCAGAGGCACAGATGAGGAAGCCGGCAATACGAGCGGGGACGAAGTTGAGTACATCGTCGGCACGCGCGCTCGCCCAGCCGAACGCTTGAAAACGATCGTCACGGTGCCCGATGATGCTGTCGGCTGTGTTCACCGCCTTGTAGACATAGAGGCCTGGCAAGCCGCCCATCAGTAGCCAGAAGGCGGGTGCCACGACCGCATCGTTGAAGCTTTCGGCAAGGCTCTCGATCGCCGCGCGGGACACGCCGGTTTCGTCGAGCTTCTCGGTATCCCGGCCCACAACCTGCGCAACGAGAAAACGGGCGCGGCCGATATTGCCAGCCGCCAAAGCGGCTTTCACTGGCATCACATGCTCGTAGAGGCTGCGCTGTGCCAGGCCGGGCACTGCCAGCAAGGCAATTGCGATCAATTGCGCGGGGCCGTCGAGCGCGACATTGACGAGATGGCTCAGCGGGGCGGCCACGCCGGCAGCGGCGCCGCCGACGATGAGAATGGTCAGTGCCCCGAGGAGGCGTCGGCGGAGACCGGATGCCTGACGCTGGTTCCAGCGCAGTTCCAGCCATCCGATCAGCCCGCCCATCCAACTGACCGGATGCCCGATGCGGGAGTAGAGCCGGGACGGATAACCAAGAAAGGCTTCGGCGACGAGCGCCGTCAGGGTCATCGCCGCGCTCATGGACGAGAAGCAGGTGCAAGCGGCTGGACGAGCAGCCTGCCGCAAGGAGTACGACCGATATGGGCTTCCACCCCATAAACTTGGCGGAGCAGCTGTTTTGTCAGCACGCTCTCGGGCGGACCATGCGCAGCCACCCGGCCCTCATGCAGCACAACCAGCTCGTCCGCGAAACGCGCCGCCAGCGAAAGGTCGTGGATCACGAGCAGTACGCCCGTGCCATCGCTTGCCTCCTCGCGGAGCGCGGCAAGCGCGGTGAGCTGGTGAAGCGGATCAAGACCGGCGAGCGGCTCGTCGGCCAGCAGCCATGACGCCTCGACCGCCAAAGCGCGGGCCATCAGCGTGCGCCCGCGCTCGCCGCCGGAGAGCGTCAGCGCCTCCCGATCAGCCAGGTGCGTCACATCGACCCGGCGCATCGCATCTTCGACCGGTCCCCCGTCCGAGGACCTCTTCCCCTTGGCGCCTTGCCAAGGTGCGCGCCCGAGTTCGACGAGAGGACGGACGAGCAGATTCCAGTGGATCGCGCCACTCTGCGGCAGCACGGCGAGCATCCTCGCCCGGTCCTCCACCGTGATGTCATCCATCGGCCAGGC
>JALYNE010000204.1 GCA_030773375.1 Pseudomonadota bacterium | reverse complement strand
TTCGATCTGCTTGTCCGTGAGGTGCTCGATGCCGATAAACTGCTCCCGGGCCGGATCCAGCGCGCGGAGCAGTTCGTCCAGCTTCGCCTGCATGGCCGCAGCGTCCCTGTTCTGGCTATTCTGGATCAGGAAAACCATCAGAAAGGTGACGATGGTGGTCGCGGTGTTCACGACCAGCTGCCAAGTGTCGGAATAGCCAAAGATCGGCCCCGTCACCGCCCAGAGGAGAATGACGAACAGCGCCAGAACGAACGCTTGCGGCTGACCCGCCAGCGTGGCGATCTTGGTGGCAATTTTGGTGAACACACGGTTCATGCTAGGTGCTCCTGGGGCGCATCTGCAGGAGGAACGATTTGGCCTTCAGCATGTGCCCGGCATGGCCATGTCGCGCGCGCTGCCCCGCTCGCCCGCGAGTTACGACGGCTACGGATCGTCGGCAAGCGCGCATTGCTGCCGCTCAGTGAATGTCGTGGCCCGGAAGTCAGTCGTCGCGCCTTAGAGTGCTTGTCAGTCAGGTGGAATCACCTGACGGCTGGGAAAGGACGGTAAACACAGGAAACTGGACCCGTTCCCGGTTCAATCCAACCGGGAACGAGTCTAGTCTATGGGCAGGGATCCGCTTGCCCTTGGTTCGGCCGGTGAGATGAAATTGCCGGCACCGGTCACAGCGATAGGGCCTGAGCGGAAGGCCAAAGCTTCGGGCGGCCAGAAGCGCACCCTCCTCCGACGCGTAGTGCGCCTTCTTCCGGCAGATGCTGAGCTTCGTTCGCAACTTCGCCTCTTCAGCCTCCTATGCCAGCCAACACCCTGCTGAAGTTCCTCAGCATGAACGGAGTCGGTCCGGTCGTGCAACTGTGGTGCTTACGCAGCTGCTCTTGCCGACACCCGCCGCCCGTCCACTCCCCCGCCTTGAACTCTCCGGATTTCAATGGTGTTGGAGCGCGACACACTGGAGATAAGCACATGTCCGCCATTCCTTGGGATGAACCCGCGACTTTGATCGATCTCGACGGCAAGGCCCCGATGATCGGAACGATCCGCGATTGCGCGATGCATTTCGCGATCTTCAAACCCTTTGCAAAGGCGCAGGCCCGCATCTTGCTGACCAAGCCGGTCCACCGGGAGGGCCAGAAGACGCGGACGTGGATCCTCAACCCCGATGAGATTGAGCAACTTGCCGCGCGCCTGCGCAGCGAGAGTTGAGCGGCCGCTTACAGCCAAGGACGCACCACTCATTCATTCACACTCGACACGGTCAAGATCCGCTCCGCCGCTCTTATCTCGGCGCACGAAGCTCGGGCACCGTTGGAGCCAGGCAAACAGCCGAGTGTAGCTCGCGCCAACTTCTGCTAATGTGCACTTCGGAGCACTGCACATGGCCGACGTTCTTATCATTTACCCTGCCGACAAGCAGACGGCGGCGACGCGGCTGAGCGAAGCGATCGGTTCTGCCGGATACTCGGTGACTTCAAGGGAGGTGAGCGATCCGGGCGGTTTCCCCGCCGCTTTGGATCAGGCCAGCACCGTCAAGGCCGCCCTGCTCATCTGGTCGAGATCCCTGGTTTCCTGGGCACTTCGCGAGGGCAATCTGGCCCGGCTCCGTAAGCAGAAGAATGTGGTCGAGGTGTCCGCCGACGGCATCACACCACTGTCGGAAGGAGATACGAACCGGGTCGCGCTGATTTCCGGCTGGCGGGGTCAGCCGTTTCATCCTGGTTGGCAGCGAATCCTCAGCGACCTCGCGCGCCTGTGCGGCGCGCCCCCGGCGCCCGTCGAGCACCCGAGTCAGTCCTCATCGGTCGAGGCTAAGCGCGCCGAACCTGCCGAGCGATCGCCGGCTGCAACCGAAGCAGGCTCGACCAAGCCACCCCGCCGCTTTGCTACCGCTGCCATCGCTGTCGTGGCGATGCTCGGCCTCGCGATTGGAGCGGTCTCTTGGATCAGCAGGAGCAATTTCCAGGCAAATGCCGTGTCCAGGCCCAAGCCGGAGACCGCTGCACCGGCGCGCCTGCGCCCGATACGTCCTTCAGCCGTTTCGCCAAACTCTGCACAGCCAAACGCAGATACGCCCCTGCAGACCGCCTCAGCCGCCCCAGCGCGCTCGGTGGCGGAGCCGATGCCGAAGAACCGTGAGGCAGCAGCCGCTTCAGCGCCGGCCGCGGCGGAGCTGCCAACCAAAGGATCCGCTGGGAAAAAATCAGCGCCTGATCGGAAAGCTCGCGAAACTCCGGTGCGAAAGCCGCGACCACCGACCAAGCGCTACTCCCGCCAGTTTTCGGAGACCATGCGTTTGTTCTGCGAGCGCAGCGGGCGCTCCACCCCTCAGTGCCGAACGTTCCGGCAGTCCACTCGCGCTGCCCGTCCGTAACTGCAGGCGGACCCGCGGCAGCGCCGGGGCTGGCTTCACGGCGCGGTATTTTTTGGAACAGGCGGCATTCGCGACAGGTTTGCTCCCCGCCCGGCCCCTTCGTGTGTATCGCGCGAGGCCGCTTTGGTGGAGACGAATGTGAAGAAAGCCAAGCTGAACGTGTCGGCCATCCGCGCCGATTTTCCAGTGCTGGCGCGGGAGGTGAACGGCAAGAGGCTCGTCTACCTCGACAGCGCCGCGACGAGCCAGAAGCCTCGTCCCGTGATCGACCGGATCGTGCAGGTCTACGCGCACGAATATGCCCGGGTGGAGGAAGGGCACGCGCTCAGCATGGAAGCTACGAAATCGTTCGAGGGTACGCGCAAAAAGGTCGCGAAGCTCCTCAACGCAGCCGAGCCGCGCGAGATCGTCTTCTGCCGAGGCGGAACCGAAGCTCTGAACCTCGTCGCCAGGATGGTTCAGCACCAGGGTCTCGGGCCGGGCGACGAGATCCTGATCACCGAGATGGAGCATCATTCGAACATCGGCCCGTGGCTGATGGCCTGCCAGGAAAGCGGCGCTGCGCTGAAAGTGGTTCCGATCACCCCTGATGCCGACCTCGATCTTGCACGGCTGGAGGAGATGCTGACCGATCGGGTGAAGATCCTCTCCGTCACCCACGTGTCGAACGTTACCGGAGCGATCAATCCGGTGAATCACATCACCGCCATGGCGCACGCCAAGGGCATTCCCGTGCTCGTCGATGGTGCCCAGGCCGCAGCACATTTCCCGGTCGACGTGCGGGACATCGGCTGCGAGTTCTACGCCGGCTCCGGGCACAAGATCGGAGGCCCCTCGAGCGTCGGCTTTCTCTACGGCCGCGCCGACGTGCTGGAGACCATGCCGCTCGCCCATTCGGGCTCGACCATGGCTGAAGACATGACGTTCGAGAAGATCACCCCCAAGCCGCTTCCCCACAAATACGAGGCCGGTGAACCCCCGTTCAGCGAGGTCGAAGCCTGGGGTCCGGCGCTCGATTATTGGACGGGTATCGGCCTCGACAGGATCGAAGCCTACGAACGGGAGCTGACGGAATATGCGCGCTCGCGGCTGGAGCAGATCCCGGGGGTGCGCGTGCTGGGCGACCCCGCAGACCGCATCTCCGTGCTGAGCTTCGTTGTCGAGGGGCAGGATCCAAGCGATCTCGAACAAGCACTCGATCGGCAGGGAATTGCCGTCCGTGCAGGCAATCTGGAGGCGGCGCCTCTCCTCAGGGCGCTCGGTGTCGAGAAGGCCGTCCGCGCCTCGTTCGTCTTCTACAATATGCGAGAGGAAGCGGACGCACTGGCGATGTCGCTCAGCCGCATCCTGTTTGGCCCCAGCGCCGATCTTCCTGGCGGACAGAAAGGTTCGGATGGCCTCGCTGCCGCAAAGATGCTCTTCAGCTGGAAAAGCGGCGCAGCCGTCATGGGAGCAGCGCTCGTCGCGGCAGCGATCTTCAGCAGCAGCCTGGCACGCAACAAACGGAGCTGAGGCGACTTATGGAGGCGACATCGGCAGGCCAGATCGCGCTGTTTCGCCTCGACGCCTGAAAGGAACCTTCAGCGGGGTCGCTTCTCAAGGTAGAGGTAGGCTGGGTCGAACTCGGCGACGCGTTCCAACCCGCTCATGTCCTTGATGTCCACTCGTCCCGCGCGAAAATCCACGAGACCTTGTTCCCGTAACTCCTTCAAGCTGCGATTGACGTGGACTGGCGTAAGGCCGAGACATTCGGAAAGGTCAGTTTGAGTGAGCCTCAGATCATAGCTGAACGCGTCCGCCAGCCCGACCGGGCCCAAGCGGACGTAGATCTCGCAGAACAGGTGCGCTAATCGCGAAATTGCGCTGCGGCGGCCCAGTGAAACTTCCCATTCGCGATGAATGGCCGCATCGAGGTTTGTTGAAAACCAGTATAGCCGGGCGAGGTGTGGATGCTTCTGCGTGAGCACCTTCATATCCTCGTGAAGGACGATGGCGACGGTGCAAGGCGTAAGGGTCAACACATTGTGGTCGAGGTACTTCAAAGTGAAGCCGTGAAGGTCCACGAAATCACCGCCGACATGCAGCTCGGTAACCTGCCGTTGTCCCTCGCTCAAATCTTTGTAGCGCGAAGCCAATCCATCCAGAAGCAAAAGGCTATGGTGCAGCTCTTGCTTAGCTTTGATGATGGTCTTGTCCGCCGGATACTCCCTCAGCTCCGAGACGGCAGCGCGTATCGCCTGTTCTTCCTCCCCGCTGAGTTCGTCACGCGCCCTGAGCTTCATCAGATGTCTGTCGATCACGCTGCTTCCTCGTCGAGATGGAGCTCGAGAGCTTCCCGGAACCGCACGACCCGCACGAGCTTGCCGGCTTGGTCGCTAATCTCGACCTGCCCGCGAAGATCAAGCACTCCGCCCCGAAGCTCTTCGGCAAGCACCGAGCGGATGCCACCTATGGCCTCGGCCTCCGCGGCCGCGAGGTCCGGGAATTCCTGGCCCTCCTCGTCCACCGCTAACCCGATGCTGTTGCGGAAGTGCAGGAAGAAACGCGACATAGGCGGCCAAACGCCGCTCGCCTGCCCGGGGTTCATGCTTTTGATTCTTAACGGGCTGTCGCTGATCCGGTAGGCTCCCATACGCCAGTTCATCAGCGCTCCTCGCCGCGACCACGCGATCCACCGCACGGATCAAATTGACCTGAGCGACCGTTCTCCTGCCGCAACCGAGGTCCCTTGGCGGGGCGCCGGGGAGACGGACGCAAGAGCTTCTCCACAAGCGCGAACAGGAGGCGAATGGAACAGGGATCAGGCGATTTCGCGTGGATCACGCGACTAATGGAGCCACTGGCAACCGCACTCGAGCTACTGGGGGTTGCGGTCATTGTCGTCGCGGTCGTTCTGGCAACGATCAGGTTCGTGCAGGATTGGCGAGCCGCACCAAAGGCTGCCTACGATCAGTACCGTGCCAATCTCGGCCGCGGGATTCTTCTTGGCCTCGAACTCCTGGTCGGCGCCGACATCATCGCCACTGTTACGGCACCGCTGACCTGGGAAAGCGTGGGCCTCCTCGGGTTGATCGTTCTGATCCGTACGTTCCTCAGCTTTTCGCTAGAGACCGAAATAGAAGGCACTCTCCCATGGCGGCGGCACCAGGTGAGCGAGAACAGCATACGCTGAGCATGGCAACCCGCCATGATCCTTGGCGCTGTGGGCCTAGAGCAACTTGCGTGAAATCGGGATCAGTGCTCTTTTCCGTTCGGGCTGAGCTTGTGAGGGATCCCATGAAAGTAGTACTTTCATGGGCACCCGTTGAAGCCCTGTTTTCCCCCTTGAAGGGGAAGAAGGACAGCCCTTCGACAGGCTCAGGGCGAACGGGTCAGATTTAGCGCAGTCTGCTCTAAGCGACGTGGCTCTCCGGTGGCCTTCGCGCCCACACCGGTCTCGCCGCGTGGGCGGCCGTTGTGCAGCCGGCCTCCGGCGGAATGCTTGCGCCGTCACCCCGATCGACCGCCGCTGGTCGCCGAGCGCGCTCGGACCACGCCCATGTCCCGCCGGGCGTGCACCAGGCGGTCCGCCGCCATCCCGGTCGCAAAGGCATAAACCGCCTTGTGCAGCAGATCGACGATCTGCTCGTCTTTGGGCCAGGTCCAGGGCGGTGCGCCCACGCCCGTGGCGTTCTCCAAGGTCTGGTCGTTGGCCAAACGGAGGTTCAGGAACAGGAAGGATCCCATGGGCCCGCGCAGGCCCTCGCGCGCCATCAGGGCACGCGCGGCCCCGAGCAGGATCCCCTGGCCCCAGTGCATGGCCCAGTTGGTCAGCAGCGGCTGAGATTCCAGCGCAGGCTTTCGCCCCAGCAGGGTCAGCAGCGTGCGCCCGGGCACGAAGGAGTTTGGCCGCTTGGTGATGGCT
>JALYNE010000203.1 GCA_030773375.1 Pseudomonadota bacterium | reverse complement strand
TACGGATCTGCGCGCGCCAGTCCGGCAATCAGATCTTGATCGAGGTCGCGGACGACGGCCGCGGCATCGATGGCGATGCGCTGGCGCGGAAGGCCTCGGCCGCCGGGATTCTCAGCCGGGAGGAAGCAGAGCAGCTCTCCAACGCCCACAAGGTCGCACTCATTTTCGAGGCCGGCCTTTCTACAGCGCCGGAGGTGACCGCAATCTCCGGTCGAGGCGTGGGCATGGATGTCGTCCGGGCGAACATCGAGCGCATCGGAGGCGTCGTCGAGGTTGAAAGTCGCTTGGGCTCAGGCGTGAGGCTGACCCTACGGGTGCCGCTCACGCTCACCATCATCCCGGCGCTCACCGTCAGCGCAGGCGGGCTTGTCTACGCTATTCCACGCTCGGCGATCGAAGAGATCGTTCGTGCGGGCGCGGACTCGGTGCGGGTGGAGTCGGTCGGGGGCTCGCAGGTCGCAACGGTGCGCGCGCGTCGAGTCCCTCTTCTCTCGCTGGCGGCGCTGCTTGGCGTCGAGGAGCAGGGGGAGCCGGCCGATCGGCGGATCGTGGTGCTGAGGTCGGCAGGACAAGAACTTTACGCGCTTGGCGTGGACCTGGTTCATGATCACGAGGAGTTGGTGATCAAGCCGGCCTCTCCGCTCGTCATGGCCGCCGGTCTGTACGCAGGCACATCGCTTGGCGAGGATGGTAGGCCGATCCTTCTCCTGGATCCATCTGCGATCGCGTCCTGCGCGGCCGTTGCCGGCAATGGGAAGAAGGAAAATCCAGTCGCCGCGGAGCCGACATCCAACGAAGAAGAAGCCGCTGGCCTGCTCTTCCTGTCGCTGGATGGGCTGAAGCGCTTGATCCGGTTGGCCGTGGTCCAGCGTATCGAGGAGGTTCCGCCCGATGCGGTCCGCTGGAGCGCGGGCCGGCTGCGGGTGTCGCTCGAAGGCAAGATCCTGCCACTCGCAGGCTGCGGGAACATCGTGCCCGAAACCCGCATCCGGATCATGCGGCTGTCCGATGGCGTCTCCGAGCTGGCTTATGCCTTCTCCGAAGTGATCGATCTCGTGCCGTTCAAGGAGGGCATGGAGGCGGCAGCCGCGCCAGGAGAAGTGGGCGGCGTCACCATGGCCGCTGGAGAGCAGGTCGAGGTGGTCGATCCTTACTGGCTGTTCGGTGCGCACGGAGCAAGCGCCGAGACGAGTGGATCGAAACCCGTGTGCGCCATTCCCGCCGGGGACGCATGGATGAACACCATCTTGCGGCCGATCATCGAAGCTGCCGGCTATTCGGTAGTGGACCACGACGGTGCCGCCGATTTCGACGTCCTCATCGCCGCCGCGGACGCGCCCATCGCGCTTGCGCCTGACCGCGCGGTGATCCGCCTCCGGTCGACTGCGGAAGGCGCCCAGGGCGATGAGAGCATCTACCGCTACGATCGAGCTGCGCTCCTCTCGGCGCTCGGCCCGCCCGCTGCGATGAGCCGGAAAGGCTGACCGATGACCGAGCTTCTTCTCATTGCGACCATCGCGGGCGAGCGGGTGGGAATCGCTGGAGCCCAAGTCGAATCGGTGGTGGAGATCGATGCAGTGACGCCCGTGCCCCGTTCCGCGCCCCACGTGGCGGGGCTGGCTGCGATTCGGAGCCGCGTCCTTACGGTGATCGATTGCTGCGCCGCACTGCAACTTGGCGGCTCTGGCGAAGCAGGGGGCGTGCGCGATGCGGTGATCGTCATAGCCGAGGGGCACCCTTACGCACTGCTCGTGGACTGCGTCGAGGACGTGGTGGAGTGCCCTCAGGATGCTATGGTCCCGGGGACAGCGCTCGCGCCGGGCTGGCGCCGCGTTGCTAAAGGCATGGTCGAGGCGGGCGACGATTTGTTGCTGATCATCGACGCGGAAAAGATGCTGGCCGGCCCCACGGCGGCGGCCTGAACCGCTTTTAAGCATGTGCTTACCAATCCCCTCTAGCTTGGCCGCACGCCAAAGGAGTGAAGGCCGATGAGGACCTGTTTGATCGTCGATGATTCCAAAGTGATTCGAAAGGTTGCTCGGCGCATCCTGGAGACGCTGGAATTCGCGGTCGATGAGGCCGAGGACGGCCGCGATGCGCTCCAGCGGATCGAGCTGCGGATGCCCGATGTGATCCTTCTCGACTGGAACATGCCGGTGATGAGCGGCATGGAGTTCCTGAGGAACCTGCGTCAGAGCGCGCACTCCGTTCAACCCAAGGTCGTTTTCTGCACCACGGAGAACGACATCGGCCACATCCGGGCGGCCCTCGAAGCGGGTGCCGACGAATATGTCATGAAGCCGTTCGATCGGGAAACCTTGGAAAGCAAGCTCCAGATCGTCGGCGTGGGGTGAGTGCCGTGCCGTCAATGACCGCCGGCGAGGCAGCGAAGCACTCGCTGCCTGGGCCGTGCGTAACTCGAGTCATGATCGTCGACGATTCGGCGGTGGCGCGGGCGGTGCTCGCGCGGATGATCTCCGCGCACCTGGACTTTCAGGTCGTTGCGCTCGCCGGCAGCTCAGATGAGGCCCTGGATGCTCTGAAGAGCGTCATCGTCGATGCCATCGTCCTCGACGTCAACATGCCGGGCACAAGCGGGCTCGAGGCTCTGCCGGCGATTTTAGAGCAGGCAAAAGCGGCCAAGGTCCTCATCGTCTCCTCAATGTGCGAGGAGGGTGCCGAAGCGAGCGTCCGCGCTCTGGCTTTGGGTGCTGCCGATACCTTGGCGAAGCCTGGCACCGGCGCCTTCGGCGGCCGGTTCTCCGAAGTGCTGATCGAGCGGCTGCGCCGGATCAGCCCGCCGCCAGAGCAGCCGCGCCAGCCGCCTGTGCAAGCGTTCGAGAACGTTCGCTTCACGCTTCGGGCAATGCCTGACTGCCGTCTCGGCTGTCTCGCGCTGGGCGCATCGACGGGGGGGATCCACGCGCTCGGAGAGTTCGTGCGTCGCCTGCCCAGCACCATCGGCGCGCCGATCCTGGTGACGCAGCACCTGCCGCCATTGTTCATGCCTTATTTCGCCCGGGAGCTGGAAACGGCATCGGGTCGCGCGGCGCGCGTTGCCGAGGACGGAATGGCGCTCGAAGCCGGAATAATCTTCATTGCACCTGGCGAGGCTCATCTCGGCGTCCGGCGTTCCGGCAGCAAGGTTGAAGCGTGCCTCAGCCATGCACCTGCAAGCTCCGGCTGCCTGCCGTCGGTCGACATCATGTTCAACTCGGTGGCTGAGATATACGGCAAAAGCGCATTGGGCGTTATTTTCTCCGGCATGGGCCGGGATGGGCTGGTCGGAAGCGGCCGCGTGGTGGAGCGTGGCGGCGCCGTTCTTGTGCAGAATGCCGAGACTTCGGCGGTGTGGGGAATGCCGCGCGCCGTGGCGGAAGCAGGCCTCGCCTCAGCAATCCTTTCGCCGAGCGAGCTTGCTCGGCGGGTGGCCGCCGCGTGCGGGAGTGTCAGGTGAAAGTGAGCGACGCCTCCAGCCGGATTCTGGCGGCATTGCTCGAATCGCGTACGGGGCAGCAACTCACCACGAGCCGCCGCTGGCGCCTGGAAACGGCGCTGAAGCCGCTGATGCATGCGCGCGGCCTGGACAGCCTCGACCGCTTGATCATTGCGATTGCCTCTGGCGGCGATGCTCTTCTGGCAGAGGAGGTGGTGGAGGCGCTGCTCAATAATGAAACCTTCTTCTACCGAGACCGATCGGTCTTCGACGTCCTCCTCAACGGGGCTCTCCCGCGCCTTCAGCGCGCCCGAGAGGGGACCAAGAAGCTTTCCATATGGTGCGCGGGTTGCTCGTCGGGTCAGGAAGTCTATTCTCTGGCCATGAGCTTTGCCGAAGCGAGGGCTCGCTGGCAGGGCTGGCAGATCGATATCCTTGGCACCGATGTTTCGAAATCGGCAATCGAGCGAGCGCGCCAAGGCCTCTATTCGCAATTCGAAGTGCAGCGCGGGCTGCCCGTGCTCCAAATGATGCGGTGGTTTGAGCAAGAGGGAGCGCAGCAATGGCGTATATCGTCGCAGCTTCGCGAATCGGTATCTTTCCACGTCCACAGCCTCGCTGACCAAAGTCCGCCACGGGCCTCGTTCGACGTGATCCTTTGCCGGAACGTTCTTATGTATTTCCCGCCGGCAACGGGCAAGGCCGTGCTGGGAAAGCTCGCCGCTGTGACTGCCCCCGGCGGCTGCTTGATGCTCGGGGCCGGAGAAACGGTGATCGGGCAAAGCGATGCGTTCGTGTCGGACCGCGACAATCGCGGCCTCTACATCCGAAAAAGCGCCGAACGGGCTCCGGCACTGCTCCACAGCTCCGTCTGACAGCCCCGGGACTTGACGTGCCCGGAATTTTCGAGCGCATGTAGGGCATGGAAGAAATCATCGACTGCCCCTCGCCAAACTTCGACGAGCGCGACCAGCCGGTTTCGATCCTCGTCCTCCATTATACCGGGATGAAGGACGCAGCTTCCGCCATTGATCGGCTCCGCGATCCGGAATCGAAAGTCTCCTGCCACTATCTCGTCGCCGAGGATGGCCAGATCCTGCGCATGGTCCCGGAGGAAAAGCGTGCCTGGCATGCGGGGCGCTCATATTGGCGTGGCATGCGCAACTTGAATGCGGCAAGCATCGGGATCGAAATCGTCAACCCGGGTCACGAATGGGGCTATCGGCCGTTTCCGGAGGAGCAGATGAACTCGGTGCTGCGCCTCGCCGCGGACATTGTCGAGCGGTACGAGATTCCAAGAGCCAACGTCGTCGGCCATTCCGATATCGCGCCGGCGCGCAAGCAAGATCCCGGCGAACTTTTCGATTGGGCCAAGCTTGCCAGGTACGGGCTGGCGCTCTCGCGGCCGACGAAGAACCTGATGGATCCTCACTGGACCGACGGCGGCTTTCTTCTGGCGCTTGAGCGGTTCGGTTACGACGTGAGCGATCCCAAGGCCGCGGTGACAGCCTTTCAGCGGCGCTTCCGGCCGGAGCAGATCGACGGTGAGATCGAGGGTGAATGCCGGGCCATCCTTTTGTCGCTGCTCTTGGACCGGGAGCGCGGGCGCGCTAGATAGGGTGCGCCAGAGGGTCGGGCGGCCGCGGCTCGGGGGTGATCCCGGGGCGAGGAAAGTCCGGGCTCCACGGAACAACGGTGCCGGGTAACGCCCGGCGGGGGTGACCCCAGGGAAAGTGCAACAGAAAGCAGGTCGCGTCGGCTTCGGCCCAAGACTTCGGTGACGTGACAGTGAAAGGGTGCGGTAAGAGCGCACCGCGGTCCCGGCAACGGGAACGGCACGGCAAACCCCACCGGGAGCAAAACCGAATAGGGGCGGCAAATGGGCCTAGTTCCGGCTCGTCGCCCGGGTTGGTTGCTTGAGGGGCGGAGCAATTCGTCTCCTAGAGGAATGGTCGCACAGGCGGGGCCGCAGGGCGGCGCCGCCGGACAGAACCCGGCTTACAGACCCTCTGGCCGATTTCTAAGCCGGATTGCTTCTGCTGAGGGTGGCAGGGGTCGCTGCAAGTCTCTATCTGGTCGAAATGGCAAGGCAGACGCGATCGAATGACTGGGGCTTTCCGCGCTGGCGCGAATATGGCAGCTCGCGTGAGGCCAAGCAGGTGCGGCTGTGCGACCGCCATGGCTGCACCGAACCGGGCGATCGCCCGGCGCCGAAGGCGCCGAACAAGCCCGAACGCTGGTATTTCTGTGAACGGCATGCGGCCGAATACAACAAAGGCTGGAATTATTTCGAAGGCCTTTCGGCCGAAGATGCCCGTGCGCGAGAGGCGGGCGAACAGCGCGACGCCGACGGCTATCAGAACGCCAAATATTATGGTTGGGGCGGGCCGGGAGACGGCAGCCGGAGCCGAGACGAAATGCGGGCGCTCGAGGTGCTCGAGCTCGATACGGATTCGAGCTTTGACGAGATCAAGTCGGCCTATCGCCGCCTCGCAAAGGAAAACCACCCGGACGTCGCTCCGCAGGACGGGGACGCGGCCAAGCGGTTCCACGCAGTGCAAGCAGCCTATGACGTGCTGAGAAAGGCGGAGGAAAGGCGATCATCCCTTTCTCCGTGATGGGGGGTCTAAGCTTCAGGCGCTCCCGCCGGTGAACATGAAGGTCGCTGCGACATGGGCGACCGGGTCCGCCGGGTCGCCGTCATGGGCGAGGCCACGCACGAAGCCGACGCTCCGCGTGGCTGCATAGCATTCGCCGCGGCCGATGATCTTTTTGCCCGGGGCGGCGGGGCGAAGATAATCGACCCGCATGTCAAGCGTGGCCTGGTGCCGGAATCGGCCGAGCTTTACCC
>JALYNE010000202.1 GCA_030773375.1 Pseudomonadota bacterium | reverse complement strand
GGCCGATGGGGAAACACCCGTTATGCCCCAGCAGGCCTCGCTGATTTCGGGCACGTCGGCGGATGCGTCCATCTCGGGAAAAAGAACGAGGCCCGCATCAACTCGAACGCCGAGCCGTTCGAAAAGACCTTCGTAAGCGGCGCGCGCCTCCGCCTCACTTTCACCGGGGAGCCGTCGGCCGGCAACGGCAAGCTTGGCGCCCTGCTCCGAAAGCCACTTGAGGCCCGCAAGTGCCTTCTCCCAAGTCCCACGGCCACGTTCTGCTTCGTGAACCTTTTGGCTGTGGTGATCGAGGCTGACGCGGAAGGTGAGCGCGCCGCGGTGTTGACGGACGAGCTCCTGAAGCGGCTCGTCGAAACGGCGCATCGGCCGCATCGCGTTGGTGAGGACGAGCACCTCAAAGCCCCGGACGAGCGCCGATCGAAGCATCGGGATCATGTCCCGGTTCATGAAAGGCTCGCCGCCGGTGAAGCCGATCTCGCGCGTTCCAAGCCGCTCCGCTTGGTCGAAATACGCGTCCGCCTCCGCCAGGCTCAGGTAGACGAGCGCGTCGTTCCTCGGCGAGCTTTCGATATAGCAGCTCTTGCAGCTGAGGTTGCAGAGCGTCCCGGTGTTGATCCAAAGCGTTTCCAGGCGGTCCAGCGCAACGTGCGCGCGCGGCTCTCCCTTGGCCGTTCTCATGGGGTCACGAAACTTGCCGGGCTGGAGCCGAGGCGCCGCGCGGTCCATGAACGGCGAGGGGGCGATCTGGTCGGGAATGGCAATTCTCATTTCTGCTGAAAAGCCTCGTAGAACGATGCGTGCCGCGCGTTAAGCGCCGCTTTGGGCCGGACTTTCATCACAACATCGGGCGCGGAACTGTTTCGGCTCGCCTCCTTTAAGGTTACATGCCCGTGTGGAGGATCATCTGACAAACGCCGGCGGCCATAACACGGACGAGCGGTGGGGCGAACTCCTCGTCGCTGCGCAAGGCGGCGACGCCGCAGCTTACCGGGACTTTCTGCGATCGATAACGCCGTTCGTGCGTTCCCTCGCCCGCAGGCGCAGCTGGTCAGAAGACGTGGTGGAAGACGTCGTTCAGGATGTGCTGCTGACCATCCACCGGGTGCGCCACACTTATGAGCCCGGCCGGCCGGTAAAGCCCTGGATCGCTGCCATCACGGCGCGGCGGTCGATCGACGCCATCCGCAAGCGGGGCCGAGTGACGAGGCAAGAGATACATCATCCGGGCGCCTATGAAACCTTTGCCGATCCCGATGCGAACGACCCTGGAGCGGCCGCCTCAGCGGCTGCGCTCGGGCCGATGTTGGCAAAGCTGACGCCGGGGCAGAAGGAGGCGGTCGAATTGGTGAAACTCCGGGAAATGTCGCTGGTGGAGGCATCGGCTGCCTCCGGTCAGTCGATCGCCTCGCTGAAGGTCAACATCCACCGGGCGATCAAGAAATTGCGCCTTCGCCTGGGCAAGGATCCCGCGGAATGAGCGGGCGTTCGACCGAGGAGCTGATCTCTGCGCTTGCTTCGAAGGCGCAGCCCGTAAAACCGCTGGCGCCGCCGCTGAAACGGGCTCTGGCAACGATCGCAATCCTGGCTGCGCTTGCTGCAGCCGCAATCCTGCTGTTCTCAAAGTGGCCCCATCTTCTTCTCCGCTATGCCGGCCGCGAGCATTTCATGGTGCTCGAAATGGCCGCCACCCTGGCAACTGGGGCGCTCGCCGTCACTGGGGCGTTCTTTCTTTCGATCCCAGGGCGATCGAAAAGATGGTTGCTCGCCCCGATCATCCCCTTTCTGGCTTGGCTGACGCTGAGCGGACTCGGCTGCTACGATCACCTGATAACGAACGGCCGCTCCGGATGGCAGCTGGGCTCCAGCGTCGATTGCCTGCTCTTCATCGGTGCCGCGAGCCTGGTGCTAAGTCTGCCGCTCGTCTGGCGCGTCTCGCGTGCAAGGCCAGTGGATCCGGTGCCGGTGGCCTTGTTGACCGGCCTCGGAGCGGCGGCCTTCTCCGCCTTCTTGCTTCAATTCTTTCACCCCTCGGCCGTGACCTTCCTGGACCTTGCCGTGCACATGGCAGCGATTGTGATGGTGATTGCCGCGATGGCGCTGCTGAACCGCCGCGCGCTCGCACCTGCCTGACCTCTCGAGCCCGCTTACCAACCCCACCCCTCACCGTTGGAGAAACACCTTGAAGCCATTCCTTGCAGTCACCTCTTTCGCTCTGGCTGCTGCCAGCCTCACGACCGGCGGCGCGGCCGAAGCCGCTGACGCCATCAACCCGACCGTGGTCGAGCTGTTTCAAAGCCAGGGCTGTTCGTCCTGCCCGCCGGCAAACGCCAATCTCAACGCGATCGCCGATCGTCCAGACGTGCTCGCCTTGAGCTTCGCCGTCACCTATTGGGACCGGCTCGGCTGGAAGGACACGTTCGCACACCCGGCCTACACGGCCCGGCAATGGGAATATTCGAAGGCCGCGGCCCGCACCCATGTTTCAACGCCGCAGGTGATCGTGAACGGCCGCGGTGTGCTGGTCGGCGCCCGGAAGGAACAGCTTGACGCGTTCATCAAGCGCTTCGACCGAGGTGCTTCCGGGCCGCAGATCGTCGCCGCACCCGGCCGAGTCTCGATCGGCAGGGCGACCAGCCGCAGGCCCGCCAATGTCTGGCTGGTCCGCTATGATCCGCGCACCCATCAAGTGCCGATCCGGGCGGGCGAGAATGGTGGACGCACCCTGCCGCACAAGAACATTGTCCGCGCGATTCATCTGCTCGGAAAATATAATGGAGATCCGGCCTCGTTCGCGATTCCGGCCGCCGCTGGGCCCTATCGTTCAGCGTTGCTGGTGCAGGACGGACCGGGCGGGGCGATTCTTGCTGCGCGGAGGCTCTGAGCCATGCCGCTCCAGGCCCGGACGCCGCGCTCCCCCGCTGCGTTCCTGGTCAGGATGGGTTGCCGGCAGTGAGGCATAGGGGCGGAAAAGTCGCGCTGCTGCTGCTCCTCGTGGCGGCCGTGTCGGCATACTTCCTGTTCGACCTGGGTGCCTATCTCACTCTCGAGAACCTCAGGGCGCGCCGGTCAGACCTTGCCGGGCTGCTCGAGACGCAGCCACTGCTCCTCATCGGCGGCTTCTTCCTCGGCTATGTGGCCGTAACGGCGCTGTCGCTGCCGGGCGCGGCGATCATGACGCTGGCGGCGGGCGCGATCTTCGGCCTCTGGATGGGGACCCTAATCGTATCTTTCGCCTCCTCGATCGGCGCGAGCCTTGCTTTCCTCACCTCCCGCTACCTCCTCCGGGACTGGGTGAAGGCGAAATTCGGGCAGAGGGTGGCGGCGATCGATCGCGGCATCGAGAAGGACGGCGCGTTCTACCTGTTCACGCTCCGGCTGATCCCCGCCTTTCCCTTTTTCCTGGTCAACTTGGCCATGGGACTGACGGGCATGCGGCTCCTCACCTTCTACATCGTCAGCCAGATCGGAATGCTCGCCGGGACGATCGTCTATGTGAATGCGGGTACGCAGCTTGCCGCGATCGAGAGCATGTCCGACATCCTGTCGCCGAGCCTCGTCGGTTCGTTCGTGCTGCTCGGCCTCTTCCCGCTGATCGCGAAATTCGCATTGAACGCTTCCCGCAAGCGCAGGGTCTACAAGGGCTACCAGCGTCCGAAGCGGTTCGACCGGAACCTGATCGTCATTGGGGCGGGCGCCGGCGGCCTCGTGACGGCCTATATCGCGGCAACGGTTCGCGCAAAGGTCACTCTCATCGAAGCACATAAAATGGGAGGAGACTGCCTCAACACGGGCTGCGTCCCTTCGAAGGCCCTCATCCGCAGCGCTCGTCTTGCGCACGAGATCCGAACCGCCGATGCGTACGGACTCACCCCGCGCGAGCCGGATTTCAACTTCCGCGCCGTCATGGACCGCGTCCATGCGATCATCAAAGAGATCGAGCCCGCCGACAGCGTCGAGCGCTACACCGGCCTCGGCGTCGACGTGCGGCTCGGCTATGCGAAGATCATCGATCCCTGGACGGTGGAGATTGACGGGGGCCAGCGGCTGAGCGCTCGCTCAATCGTGATCGCCGCCGGGGCGGAGCCGTTCGTGCCCGACATCCCGGGCCTCGAGGAGGCGGGCTACCTTACCAGCGATACGATGTGGGACGCGCTTCGCGCCCGGGACGAAATGCCGCGCCGGGTCGTGATCGTCGGCGGTGGCCCGATCGGAACGGAAATGGCGCAAGCCTTCGCCAGGCTGGGCGCCAAAGTAACGCAGGTCGAGCACGACGAACGGATACTTTCCAAGGAGGACGAGGACGTCTCGACCTTGCTCGCGGACATCCTCCGCGCCGAAGGAGTGGATCTCAGGACAGGGCACAAGGCGGTGCGATGCGATGGAAAGACGCTGATCGCTGAAGCCGATGGACAGGAACTCCCCATACCGTTCGACGAGATCATCGTCGCCGTGGGAAGGAAGGCGCGTCTGACCGGCTATGGTCTTGAGGAGCTCGGGATCGAGACCGAGCGGACCGTGGTCACCAACGAGTATCTGGAAACGCTCTATCCGAACATATTCGCTGCGGGTGATGTGGCGGGACCTTATCAGTTCACCCACTTCGCAGCGCACCAGGCATGGTATGCGGCCGTCAACGCCCTGTTCGGGAGCGTCCGCAAGTTTCGCACGGACTATTCGGCATTGCCCTGGACCACCTTCACCGACCCGGAAGTCGCCCATGTCGGTCACAACGAACGAAGCGCGCGGGAACACGGGGTTGAGTACGAGATCGTCCGATACCCTCTGACGGAGCTCGACCGGGCAGTGGCGGAGAGCGCCAGCAAGGGGTTCGTCAAAGTGCTCGTCGCGCCGGGCAACGACAGGATACTGGGCGTCACAATTGTCGCCGCCAATGCCGGCGAGCTCCTGGCTGAATTCGTGCTGGCGATGAAGCACCGGCTGGGGCTCGGCAAGATCCTCGCGACGATCCACAGCTACCCGACGATGGCGGAAGCCAACAAGTTCGCTGCCGGCGAATGGAAGAAAGCGCACAAGCCGGAGCGGCTGCTGAGGATCGTCGAACGCTACCATGCATGGCGGCGCGGTTGAGGCCAGCTCGCATCGTTATCTTCGCAAAGGCGCCAACACCGGGAAAGGTGAAGACGCGGCTCGTTCCGGCGCTGGGGGAGATGGGCGCCGCCCGCCTTGCACATGACATGCTGCTCGCCACACTCGCCGAGGCCGAAGCGACGGGGCTTGCGGTCGAGCTCTGCGCAAGCCCGCACCCGTCCAATTCCGAATGGCAGCCGTTCCTGCCCGGCATAAGCTGCATCGATCAGGGCGATGGGGATCTTGGCCAGCGGCTCGCTCGCGCGGCATGCCGAGTGACCGGAGCAGGCGAGCATATTCTCCTTATCGGCACCGACTGCCCGAAGCTCGATCGGAACCGGCTTCGCGCAGCGGCGGAGATGCTCGCCGAGAGCGATGCCGTGATCCATCCGGCTGAGGACGGCGGCTACGTGCTGCTCGGGCTGAGGCGGTTCGATCCTTCGATCTTTTCCGGAATCGCCTGGAGCACCTGTTCGGTGGCTGCCGAGACCATCGCCCGCATCGAGGCGCTCGGCTGGCCGGTCCATATCGGCGACACGCTCCGCGATATCGATGAGCCACACGATCTCGCATATCTCACCCAATAGAGAGGGAGCCGGCGCAAAGAAGCATGACGCCGGAGTGCCGGCACGGTAATCCGCGTTCATGGACAGTCTTCCGCCCTACGCGCAGCTTCTTGGTCTCAGCACGAGCCGCACGGAGGGGGGCGAGCTCCTTTGGATCATGCCTTTTCGCGATGAAGTGGTGGGGAGGCCAGGCTATCTCCACGGCGGCGCGATCGCTGGCCTGCTCGAGTTCGCGGCGCTGGGGACGCTTTACCACGCGCTCGGGGATAGCGCAGGGGTGGCGGTGAAGCCGATCAACGTCACGGTGCAGTTTACCCGGGGAGGGATGGAGCACGAAACTTATGCCGCGGCGACAGTGACCCGGCTCGGCAAGCGCGTTGCCAATGTGGAAGCACATGCCTGGCAGGAGGATCGGACGAAGCCGATCGCATCGGCTCAGATGAACGTCCTCCTTCGGCGCAGCTCGAGTGATTTGAAATCAGGGGAAACACCTGGCGGATCGGTCTAGAGCATGATGGTGTCGAGCTGAATCAAAAGAGGATTCCCAAGGCTTGGGAGTTCTGATTCAAGGTGCTGGCTGGGACTGGAGGCCGGCATGGATGGCAAAGCCTTATTCGAATGATCTTCGCGA
>JALYNE010000201.1 GCA_030773375.1 Pseudomonadota bacterium | reverse complement strand
ACCACCTTGCCGGCGCGGTGGTGGCGCTCGACCCCGAAGCGGAAGACCGACGCGATCGCTTCATCGAGCTCGTCGAGGAAGCCGCAGCACGCAAGGGCAAGGCTGCGCTCGCCGGAGACGCGGCCTGGCGTGAGGCGCTGCGAGGCCGTGAGTCGTTCGCGCTCGCCGAGGACGGCGAACAGCCGGTCCAGCGCTTCGTCGAATCGAGGGACCCCGAACGGGCCTTTCGCGCAGCGCTCCGCAAGGCGCGCGCGGCAGGCAAGCGCGTGGTGATCGCCGGTTCCGCCCGCGATATCCGCTTCATGTCCCGCCGTCTCGAACAGAGGCTTGGCGAAGCGGCTATTGCCCTCAGCCGCTGGAACGAAGTCGTAACGGCCGAAAAGGGCGCCCTTCTTACGGTCACGGCCGACCTCGATCGCGGCTGGATCGAGGACGGGCTGATGGTGGTCGCAGCCGCCGACGTGATCGGTCAACGCGCCCACGACACCGGTCCGTCAGCGGCCATCAACCCGCTGTCGCAGGAGGTCACCGACTTCCACCTCGGCGATGCTGTCATCCACGAGGATCACGGGCTCGGCGTTCTGCGCGGGATCGAGGTCGTCGCCACGGCCGAAGTCGATACGGACGCCATTCGAATGGACTATGCTGCCGAGGCGCAGCGGCTGGTGCCGGTCGAGGAAGCGAACAGGCTCTGGCGCTATGGCGCGGAAGCGGACGCGGTGACGCTTGACCGCCTCGACGGATCGAGCTGGGAAAGAAGACGCGCTGAAATCGATCAGACCATAGCCGAGACCGCGCGGCAACTCGTCGCCCTCGCCGAAGAGCGCGCGCAGCGAAAAGCGGCGGTGCTCGACCCTCCTGTCCCGGACTATGAGCGGTTCGCGGCGGGTTTCCCGTTCAACGAAACGCCCGATCAGCTCCGCGCGATCGAGGCCGTGCGGGCAGACCTTGCTTCAGGCAAGCCGATGGACCGGCTGGTCGTCGGCGACGTCGGATACGGCAAAACCGAAGTTGCGCTTCGTGCCGCCGCGATCGCAGCGCTCAGCGGAAAGCAGGTTGCGCTGATCGCGCCGACGACGGTGCTCGTGCGCCAGCATATCGATGGCTTCCGCAAACGCTTCGGGCGGCTTGGCATCGAAGTCGCGGGTCTGTCGCGGCTGTCCTCAGCCGCCGAAACCCGTGAGGTGAAGAAGCGCCTGGCCGACGGCTCGGTCCGGATCGTGATCGGCACCAGGATGATCGCGAGCAAAGGAGTCGAAGTCCAGGATCTGGGGCTCGTCATCATCGATGAAGAGCAAAGGTTCGGCGCTGCCGACAAGAGGAAGCTCCGCGAGCTCGCCGCGGACGTCCATGTGCTGACCCTCACCGCAACGCCGATCCCGCGCACGCTGCAGACTGCTTTGGTCGGCCTCCAGGATCTCTCGCTCATCACCACGCCCCCGGCGCGTCGCCTGCCGACGCGGACGAGCGTCGCCTCCTTTGCCCCCGAGATCGTCCGGGCCGCTCTGCTTCGCGAGAAAAGGCGCGGTGGTCAGAGCTTCGTCGTGGTTTCGAGGATCGAGGACATGGAGAGCATGGCCGAAAGGCTGCGCGGCCTCGTGCCCAATCTGAAGCTCCGCCAGGCGCACGGCAAAATGCCGGCAGCCGAAATCGACGAGGAGATGATCGGCTTCGCCGCAGGCGACGGCGACATTCTTCTGGCCACCAACATCATCGAAGCCGGGCTCGATATCCCGCGTGCCAACACCATGATCATCTGGCGCGCGGACCGGTTCGGACTTGCTCAGCTCCACCAGCTGCGCGGCCGCGTCGGCCGCGGCCGTGCGCGCGGCTATCTGATGCTTCTGACTGAAGCGGATGCCCGGATTGCGCCCGCAACGCTGAAGCGGCTGAGGACGATGGAGGCGCTCGACCAGCTCGGCGCCGGGTTCGCGATCAGCGCGCGCGACCTCGATCTGCGGGGCGCCGGCGAGCTGCTGGGCGAAGAGCAGGCCGGACACATGAAGCTGATCGGCCTTGGCCTTTACCAGCACCTGCTCGGTCAGGCGCTCCGCGTCGCCCGTGGCGAGGAGGTGGAGGATTGGACGCCCGACCTTCATCTCGGCCTCGCCGGCCGCCTGCCCGAAAGCTGGATCCCCGAAGAGGAAGTCCGGATCAATGTTTATGCGCGGATCGCTCGGCTCGCCTCGGGCGCCGAGCTCGATGCGCTTGCCGGCGAAATCGAGGACCGGTTCGGAGCGATGCCGGCAGAGGCCGCCACCCTCATCGAGATCGCCCGCATTCGCCAGCTCGCCCGCCTCGCCGGGATTCAGCGCCTCGACGCCGGCCCTGCCGCGATTGCTTTCACCCCGCGCCACGATTTCGCCGGGAATAGTTCGGGGCTCGAAGCCAAGGGCGATCGCTTCCTCCTCAAGGAGCGCACCCAAGCCGACGAACAGCGTCTCGCCCGTGTGCGCGAACTGCTCGAGCGGCTCACTCCGGAAGAATAGAGCGAGCTCGTTAAAGGTTGAACCACCACGTCATTGCGAGCGTAGCGAAGCAATCCAGCCTCCGGCGCTGAGCTGGATTGCCGCGTCGCTTTGCTCCTCGCAATGACGATTCAGCCTGACTTGACGGTGCTCTAAGCGGCTCAGCGCCGCCGGGCTGGCCGCGCCAGGCGTGACGGTTCGGCAGGGTCCGGAAAGGCGCCCGCCGTGGTCCAGCCGAGGCGCGGCACGGACACGGATCTTTTGCCGGCAAGATCGATGCGTGAGACGATGATTCCCTGCTCTTCCATATAGGATATCAGCCGCCGCACCCGGCCCAGCGAGCTCGTGCCATAAGCCTCCGCCAGCAGCGCGTCCGGCGGGCAGTCGGCGCCCTCGCGCGCTGCCTTTGCGAGGAGCAGGAAGGGCGCGAGCATCTCGTCGGGCAAAGTCGCTCCGAGCGCAAGCGGATTATAGTATGTGCCTAGCGAATATTCACTTTGGTCGGCACAGGGCAGCGGGAGTAAGCGTGGCCGTAAGGTTTATCGAAGCATTCGAGAAGGCCATCGACCACATGCAAATTGGGTGGCCAGGGAACGTTTAGGACTTGTCCGTTCGGGCCTCGCGGCGAAAAATTCTCCGGCCGTGGCAGGAGGCGAGTTGATCGCGCGCCGCCCGCAAGCCGTCGAGATTGCGTTCGAGAAACGCAATGCTCGCATCGACATAGAGATTCCACCCGGATTCATCGCTTTTCTTCCGCGAAGCATTGAACAGTCGTATTGCTTCTGCGCTGTCTCCGGCTCGGGCCCGAACTTGGCCCTCGTGCCAGGTCAATATGGTCGCATCATTCGAGTTTGCTGCGCGGTAATCGCGTATCAGGTCAGCTGCCGCGGCTTCACAACCGGGCACAGCTGCTAATTTCCGCCATCCGCCGGCAAGGTCCTGATCGAATGACGTCTGGTCGAGAGACAGCATGGCCGATCTGTCGACCCGGCAATTCTCCTGTTCGCTCATCAAAGAGGTTGCGAGCGCGGATGCTGCGAGGATCAAGATCATTGCAAAAGCTTAGGCCTTTCGGCGGCGCACGCAAAGCCTATGGGGTTGTCATGCTGAACTTGTTTCAGCATCCAGGCCGGCGGCCGCACTGAGTCACGCCGTGGACCTTCAAGACATCTTCAGCATGGACTCTGAAACAAGTTCAGGGTGACGACTCCGCTTGAAGCAACGAACTTCAGAACCACGACATCAGAGCACCCTGGAGTTGAGTTGAATCGTCATTGCGAGGAGCAAAGCGACGCGGCAATCCAGTTCAGCGCCGGAGGCTGGATTGCTTCGCTGCGCTCGCAATGACGTGATGATTCAAGCTGACGCTTAGACCACGAAAGTACCACTTTCGGGCCCAGCGAGAACTCCAAGTCAGTTTTCTGCCGCGATCAGCTCCAGCGCGCGGTCGATGGTGCTGGTTGCGCTTGCGCCCTCGGGGATGTCGTTGGCGTAAGCGGAGAAGATGAGCGTGCGGCCGCTGGCGGCGATCATGTAGCCCGAAAGCGCGGAGCTCGCGTTCAGCGTCCCGGTCTTGGCGAACAGGCGGCGCTCGAGCGCGGTGCCGCGGAAGCGCCGGCTGAGCGTGCCATCCACGCCCGCCACGGGAAGCGTGCCGCGCCAGGCGGCGCCCCAGGGCTGTGCGGCGATCCAGCGCAGGAAGCGGACGACGCCGCGCGGAGCCGCGCGATTATAGGTGGACATGCCCGAACCGTCGGCGAGGTCATATTCCGTCCGAGCGACGCCCGCTTGCGCCAGCATCGCCCGGATGGCGGCGAGGCCATCGGCGATCGAGCCCGTGCCGTCGCGGCGGCCGACGCGGCGGAGCAGCAATTCGGCATGGACGTTCTGACTGACCTTGTTGGTGTGAACGAGGTCTTCTGCAAGCGGCGCCGGGATGAGCCGGGCGAGCGGCTCGGTCTCAGGCGGCCGCGCGGGCGGCGCGCCATTGCGAACGGCAGGATCATCGGCGGCACTAAGCGGGCGGTGACGCGCGGCGACGGCTCCGGTGACGCGGACGCCGCGCGCCTCGAGCAAAGTCCTGAAGCGCCAGGCCGCATAATGGGCCGGGTCGTCGATGCCGAAGCGAAGACGTTCGGGCTCGGCGCCGAGCGCGATGGTTCCAGTGAGGCGGACGACCGCACTTCCCGGAAGGCGATCGAACTGGAGGCTGGTCGGCCCCGCCGCTACCGTGACGGCGCGATTGTCGACGCTGTAATAAGGCAGGTGGTCGAGGCTTGGCGGCTTGCCGACTGCGCTTGGGGTGACGCGCAGCGGCAGCTCGTTGTCGTCGAGCGTCAGCGCCGAAACGGCAGTGCCGGAGCGCGTCTGCATGTTGTTCCAGCTCATCCCCGGGCTCCAGCGCTGGTCGGGAAATAGGCTGTCGTCGCCGGTCACGTTCCGCACAACGCGCGTCTTGGCAGCCACCGCGTCGGCGAGGATTTGAAGACAGTTCGACACGCAATCGGGAGCGCTGGAAAGCCGTGCATCGCCACGCCCTTCCAGAACCACGTCGGGCGCGCTTTGGCCCCACCCGTCCAGCCGAACCGCTGCGCCGCCGCTCGTGTCGGGCTCATCGATTGGGCCAAGCGTCGCAAAGGCGGCCGCGGTTGTGAACATCTTGGTGTTGGACGCCGGTATGAAACGCTGATCGGGAGCGATCGCGACCAGCTCGCGGCCCTCCTCGGTTGCGACAACAAACCCGAACCGGCTGCCGGGTCCCGCCTCGCGCAGCTTCGCCTCGACGCGCTCCTGAAGCCCGGCTTCAGCCGCGAGCGGCGATGCGGCTCCGAGCGTCAAGATCAGCACCAGGGTTCGAAAGGCTGCGGTCGGTCGGCTCATGCCGCGAGGGTAACGCGATTTCGGCAAAGGGGAAACGTTTCCGCTTGCCAGCCTGCGGACGAACGGACCTGTGGTTGGGAGCCGAAGGCGAGGCGCGCGGGCTCCGTCAACCGTCTTGCCAGGCGGCGGCGAGCTGAAGCTCACCGAGCGGAGCTTCAGCGCCGGTCATGAGCGACACCAACGTCGAGCGCCTCGCCCAAAGGCTGGCGGCCTCACGGGATCAGCCTCCGTTGCCCGAACCTCCTGGGGAGGCAAGCAAAGCCTTTCGTCAGGCCTGCTTCTTGGATTTGAAATAAGCGTAACCCGCTCCGGCCACCGCGCCGAACACCGGCCCGACGAATGGCACTGGAATGCCGATCACCGCTCCGATTGCCGCTGCTTTTGCCATTTTTCTGCCCAGCGCCTTGTCGTTGCTCATCTATTCGTCCTTCGTGCTGATGGAGTTCGAAACAAGCGCGAGAGGAGCTCGCGCGCGCGGGCTGGCAACGCTTCGTTCGGCCCGCGGGTCCACCCTTTTTGCGGCATTCTGGCTTTCCCCCGCCGAGCCCGGAGCCCGTTCCATCCCAATGAGCGAAGCTGGTCGCCAAATTCGTTCCGCCCCCTCCGCTCCGCAAACCCACTTCCGCTTTTCGCTGCAAAAACAGTGGCGGGCCGGCGATTCCGGTAACCTGATCGTTACCGACGGGGCGTATCCAGCATGTGCGAGGCTTGGGGGCGCACTCCGGGCCGCGGAAAAGGGGAGCCGCTGCTCCGGCAGCGCGAGCCTCGAGGTTTGGAACCAGG
Source organism: Pseudomonadota bacterium (assembly GCA_030773375.1). GTDB lineage: Bacteria > Pseudomonadota > Alphaproteobacteria > Sphingomonadales > Sphingomonadaceae > Allosphingosinicella. The sequence goes on along the minus strand of JALYNE010000201.1, from coordinate 201 downwards.
CATCTCCAGAGCGGAGTGCCTTAAGAGGTGGAACATGCCGGCAGCATCCGCGATCAAGGTATTGGTGGCTGACGATCACGAGACGATGCGCACGCTGGTGCGCCGCAGCCTTCAGGACATGGGGTTCAGGAATATTCGGACCAGCCGCAATCCCCGCGAAGCGCTTCAAGCGCTCGAATATGAGCGCGCCCATCTCATCAT
>JALYNE010000200.1 GCA_030773375.1 Pseudomonadota bacterium | reverse complement strand
GCCGTAACCGCCGCCACCGCCGCGATCACCGAAGCCGCCGCCGCCGCCGCCATATCCGCCGCGACCGCCGCCGCCGCCATAGCTGCTCCGGTCTTCAAAACCGCCGCCACCGTAGAAACTATCCTCGCCGAAACCGTCGCGCTTGTCCTTGCCGCGCCCGCCGCGGTCACCGCGACGCCCTTTATCGAAACTCATGCCGTCTTGTACTTTCCAGTGCCCCTTCCCTGTTGAAACCACCGCGCTGGGCTGAATGCGCAAACGGCTCTGGGCGCGAAATTGGCGCACCAAATGGACCCATAGCGCAAATTTAGGGCCCGTGCGAGTGCTTTTGCTGTGGCAACTGCGCCCGGCGGGCGGGGCTGGCCCGTTCGACGCAGTTCGTGCATTGGCTCCGCTCCAACCGCAGCAGGAACGATGATGGACGGCATTTCTAACCTTCTGGCAGACCCGGCAGCGTGGGCCGCGCTTGTTACCCTGGTGGTGATGGAGATCGTGCTCGGCATCGACAATCTCATCTTTATTTCGATCCTTTCGAACAAGCTCCCCGAACATCAGCGCCAAAAAGCGCGCCGCGTCGGCATTGGCCTTGCGCTCATCATGCGCCTGGCCCTGCTGTCGACGATCGCCTGGCTGGTCGGCCTTACCGCGCCCGTGTTCGACCTGGGGCTGATGGGAGCGCCCGGCGCGCATGGCGAACCCAGCTTCGAGACGCAGTTTTCGTGGCGTGATCTCATCCTCATCGCCGGTGGCCTGTTTCTGATGTGGAAGGCGACAAAGGAGATCCACCACAATGTCGACCCGCATCCGAATGGCGATATCTTCGACACTGCCAGGGCCGCCTTGTCCTTCGGCTCGGCAATCGTCCAGATCTTGCTGCTCGACCTCGTTTTCTCGATTGATTCGATCCTAACCGCCGTCGGCATGACTGAGCATCTTCCGATCATGGTGGTGGCCGTTGTCGCCGCCGTGCTCGTGATGCTGATCGCCGCCGATCCGCTGGCTAACTTCATCAACCGAAACCCGACGGTGGTGATGCTGGCCTTGGGGTTCCTGCTGATGATCGGGGTCGTGCTGATCGCGGATGGTTTTGGTGTGCACGTGCCGAAGGGCTACATCTACACGGCAATGGCGTTTTCGGCCGGAGTGGAAGCGCTCAACATCTTTTCACGAAGGCGAAGGGTGAAGGCCGGCGGCGAGGCGGCGGCAGGAGAGGTCGGCCATTGAGGCTTTGGGCGCTTCGCCCTAATGGCCCCCCATGACCGTGCATTTCCATGAAGAAGACCTGCCGGAGGGCGTGCTCGCCCCCGGTGCCGTGGCCGTTGACACCGAGACGATGGGCCTTCGCCTCGGCCGCGACCGGCTCTGCGTCGTGCAGATCGCCGACGGCCGGGGCGACGAACACCTCGTGCGCTTCCGCGCCGGCAGCGATTATTCGGCGCCGAATCTGAAGGCGGTGCTGACCGATCCAGAGCGCCTCAAGCTATACCATTTCGCACGCTTCGATATTGCCTCCATCCGCGCTTACCTGGGCGTGATCGCCGCGCCCGTTTACTGCACCAAGACCGCCTCACGGCTGATCCGCACCTACACGGATCGACACGGCCTGAAAGAGCTCGTCCGCGAGCTGCTCGGCCAGGAAATTTCGAAGCAACAGCAAACCTCCGACTGGGGCGCGCCCGAGCTGTCGGACGCACAGAAGGATTATGCGGCGTCCGACGTTCGCTATCTTCATGCGCTGAAGGAGCGGCTCGACGAGCGCCTCGAAAGGGAAGGGCGGATGGCCCTCGCGCAGGCTTGCTTCGATTTCCTCCCGCACCGTGCGCTGCTGGACCTTGCCGGCTGGGCCGACGAGGACATCTTCGCGCATGTCTGAAGCGGCCGCCAGGGAACGGGTCCGCAAGCAGGGCTGGGCCGCTCCCGGCGGGGTTCACGATGTCGTGGTCCGGTTTCTGAAGGTCGCGCTGCCCGCTTCCATCGGCGTGCTGCTCGCTTATCTCGCGCTTGCACCGCTTCAGCGGGGGCAGGACTTCAGCTTCATCTTGGATAAGAACAAGGTGGATGTGGCCAAGGAGCGAATGCGCGTCCAGGCGGCGCGCTATCAGGGTCAGGACAACAAAGGCCGCCCGTTCACGATCAATGCAGCCTCCGCGGTTCAAGCTACTTCGCGCGACCCGATCGTGGACATCATGGGCATGTCGGCCGAAATGCGGCTCGAATCCGGCCCGGCCATGATCCGGGCCGAGAAGGGACGCTATGATATGGACGCGGAAAAGGTAGACGTGCTCGGGCCGATCCTGTTCAGCGCCGCAGATGGCTATCGGCTTCAGACCCGCGATGTCGCCGTGGACCTCAACGCGCGGCGGCTGCAGAGCCGCGGACGTATCGAGGGCCGCATGCCGCTGGGCAGCTTCTCCGCAAATCGCATGGTCGCGGATCTTCCGGCAAAAGCGGTCGTGCTGACCGGCAATGCCCGGTTGCACATCAAGCAGGGCGGCCTCAGATGAGCAGAATGAGGAGATTGGCTTCAGCTTCGGCTATGTGTGCGGCAGCGGTCGTACTGCTGGGTGCACAGCCAGCAGCAGGGCAGGGGGCCGTGTCAGCGCTCCGCGGCCACAACACCAACGCGCCTGTGGATGTCGCGGCTGATCGCATCGAGGTCCAGGATCGCGCAGACCGCGCCGTCTTCTCCGGCAATGTGGTTGCGCGCCAGGCGAACCTGCAGCTCAACGCCGCACGCGTCACTGTCGCTTACAGCGACGCCGGCGGCATTCAGATCCAGCGCATCGACGCGAGCGGCGGTGTGACCGTCCGGAGCCCATCCGAAACCGCCCGCGGGCAGTTCGCGATCTATGATCTGCGCAACCGCCTGATCACGCTCCTGGGGGGCGTGACGCTGGTGCGCGGCCAGTCGCGCGTGCAGGGCGGTCGGCTTGTGCTCGATCTCAACAGCGGCCGCGCCGTCATGGACGGGGGGGCTCCGGCAAGAACCGGACCGGCAGGGACCACCACCACAAATGGCGGCCGCGTCACGGGCACTTTCACGGTACCGCAGCGGAACGAGTAAAAGGCATCGGGCTGACGCAAAATGAAGAGCTTAGGCGTTATTCGCTCGACTTCCGAGCTCGATCGTGCAGGAATCCCGCCGGTTGAGACGGAGCTTTGCTTCGCTTAATGCCGCGGGGGGAAGCGGAGCAAAATGAACGAGACTGCCGCCATTGCAAGGCCGGACCGGGACGCGGCGCTCGGGCACGTCTCTCGTGGCTTGTCCGTAATCTCGATCGCCAAGTCCTACGATCGCAAAGTCGTCTTGAAGGACGTCTCGCTTGGGGTTGAACGGGGCGAAGTCCTCGGCCTTTTGGGTCCCAACGGCGCAGGCAAGACGACCTGCTTTTATTCGATCATGGGCCTCGTCAAGCCGGATAGTGGCCGAATCCTCCTGGACGGCGTCGATATCACGGGTCTGCCGATGTATCGCCGCGCCATCCTCGGCCTTGGCTATCTGCCGCAGGAGACCTCCATCTTCCGCGGTCTGACCGTGTCGCAGAATATCATGGCTGTGCTCGAGGTTGCCGAGCCCAACAAGCACGTGCGCCGCGAGCGGCTCGAGCAGCTGCTGGCCGAATTTCATATCGAGCATCTGCGCGATGCGGCGGCAATGGCGCTGTCGGGGGGCGAGCGGCGCCGCTGCGAGATCGCCCGTGCACTGGCCGCTGACCCTTCGATCATGCTGCTGGACGAGCCGTTCGCGGGCATCGACCCGATTTCGATCTCCGATATCCGCGGCCTTGTGATGGAGCTGAAGAAGCGTGACATCGGGGTGCTCATCACCGACCACAATGTTCGCGAGACGCTCGACATCGTCGACCGCGCCTGCATCATCTATGATGGGCAAGTGCTGTTCGCCGGCAGCCCGGAAGAGCTGGTGGCAGACCCGAACGTCCGCCGTCTCTACCTTGGCGAAAGCTTCGAATTGTAGACCGCCATGGCTCTCGGACCTCGCCTCGATCTTCGGCAAAGCCAGTCGCTGGTGATGACGCCGCAGCTCCAGCAGGCGATCCGCTTGCTGGCGCTGTCAAACCTCGAAATCGAAAGCTTCATCGCCGAGGAGCTCGATCGCAATCCGCTGCTGGAAAGCGCCAGCGGCGAGGAGGAGACGGCCAGGGAAGCTGCAGAGCCGGACCTTGTCTCGTCGGAGAGCGACGAACCAGCCACCGTCGACACGCTCGTCGTCTCCGGCGACGCCGAACGCGATGCTCCGCTCGATGTGGATTATAACAGCGAGGATTTTCACCAGGACAGCGCGGTGGACAGCAGGATCGGCCTCGACGGTGGTCTTGGACTGAACGGCATCGCGTCCGGCGGAGCAGCTTATGGTGAAGAGCCGGATTGTGACAGCTTCGCGGGCAGTGACCTGTCGCTTCACGAGCATCTGCTGGCGCAGGCGGCCGCGTCGTTCGCGGGCAAGGACCTGGTGGTCGCCGGGCAGATCATCGAGCAGATCGAGGAAACCGGCTACTTCGTCGGCTCGCTTCGGGACATCGCGCATCGGCTCACTCTCGGTCTGCAAGATGTCGAGCGGGTGCTCGGTGTGATTCACACCTTTGATCCCACCGGGGTCGGCGCCCGCTCGCTCGCCGAATGCCTCGCGATCCAGGCCAAGGAGGCGGACCGCTACGATCCGGCAATGGCTCGCCTGATCGACAATCTCGATTATCTGGCCAAAGGCAATCTGCCCGCCTTGAAGCGCATCTGCGGGGTCGATGCCGAGGATCTTGCTGACATGATCCGCGAACTTCGTGCCTATGATCCAAAGCCTGGCTGCAAGTTCGGGCAGGGGAACAGCGTCGATGCGATCGTGGCGGACGTGTTCGTCGCACGCCGCGGGCACGGCTGGGCGATCGAGCTCAACAGCGCGACGCTCCCCAAGCTGCTCGTCAACCGCACCTATCATGCGGAGCTCTCCGCTGGCGCGCAAAACAGGCAGTCCAAGGCCTGGCTGAGCGATTGCCTCGCCAGCGCCAACTGGCTGCTGAAGGCGCTCGATCAGCGTGCCCGCACCATCATCAAGGTCGCCACCGAGATCGTGAAGCAGCAGGACGGATTCTTCCGTCACGGCGTCTCGCACCTCCGGCCGCTGACGCTCCGACAGGTTGCCGAGGCCATCGGCATGCATGAATCGACGGTGAGCCGAGTCACGTCCAACAAATATCTCGCCTGCGACCGCGGCATGTTCGAGCTCAAATATTTCTTCACGAGCGGCATCCAGAGCGCTGACGGGGGCGACGCGGTGGCAGCAGAGGCAGTGAAAAGCCACATCAAGGCGCTGATCGGGGCCGAGACCCCGCGCGCTGTGCTTTCGGACGATCAACTGGTGGACCTTCTCAGGGCCAAGGGCTTCGACATCGCCCGCCGCACAGTGGCAAAGTACCGGGAGGCCATGGGGATTGGCTCGTCGGTCCAGCGGCGGCGGCAGAAGGCGATCGGAAGTCATGCGGCGTGACCTTGCGGCGGATTTAACGTAAGCGCCGCTCTCGATGAGCCTGGGGGGCAGCCGCAAACATGATCCAGACACCGAAGATTCTCGTCCTCGCCGGGCGCCGGTCCGCAGCGCTCGATCCGCTGGCGGAGCGCTTCGGGGTCTCCCACAAGTGCCTTGTGCCCGTGCGCGGGGTGGCAATGATTTCGAGGGTCCTCGCCATTGTCGATGAAGCCTTCCCGGAGGCGCCCATCTTCGTCTCGATCGAGAATTTCGGGCTGATCCAGGCTGAGCCGATCGTGGCCCGCCTGTTAGGCGATGGGCGGCTGAGGCCGGTCGATGCACAGCATCATATTGTCGACAGCATCGTCCATGCGTCCAAAACAACCGGTTTTCCGCTGATCGTCACGACCGCCGACAACGTGCTGATGACACCGCACGCGCTCCGGTGCCTCGCCGAAGCGGGACGGAGCGGCCAGGCGGACGCGCTGGTTGTCATGGCGGGCAAGGAGGCCATCCAGGCGGCGCATCCGGAGGGGCAGAAGCGCTTCTATGAATTCAAGGACGGCGGCTATTCGAACTGCAACATGTTCTGGCTCGGCAACGCGCACGCGCTCCAAGCAACCGAGGCTTTCCGCCACGGCGGCCAGTTCGCAAAGAAGCCGGAGCGGATCATCAAAGCCTTCGGTGTGCTGAACCTCATTCGTTTCCGCTTTCGGCTGAGCAGCCTAGAGGGGATATTTCGGCACATCTCGCGTCGCTTCGGAGTCAAGGTCCAGCCGCTGGTCCTCGAGGACGGCCGCCTTGCGATCGACGTCGATAATGAGCGCACGCACCGCGTTGCCGAGGAAGTGCTCG